>NZ_JBPETA010000034.1:0-25316 GCF_051710365.1 Symbiopectobacterium sp.
AGGTTACGGATGGTAACGTGGGGAGTACTCATGCTGATTGGTCTGCAAAAAGCAGTAATAAATTCAGAACTTCAGAATACCGTCAAGTCCCGAAAAAAGAAAAATCAGGTGCGGAATGACGGTTTAAATACTAGATGTAGATTTTTTTAATTTCAACCATACAATATATGGTGATTAGTGTGGATTCGTTGAGGCGGAGATCGGAATGGCGGAAGAGGACAGTGCTACCAAGGGGAAACGGAGGCGTGGTTGAGAATAAAAAAAACGGGCCGCTGTGGGCCCGCTGGTGCGTCATCTACAAAACCGGAAGATTCCTACCGTAGTAGATCTCTCGCATTTCATGATAGAGCAGATCGGTGATTCTTTTGCGTTCCACCGCTTCCAGATTTTCCGGCGCGGCGTTGAACAGATAGTGCCGCAGATCGAAATCCTTGAGCAGCATTTTGGTGTGAAACATATTCTCCTGATACACATTCACGTCCATCAGGTGATACAGTGACTTCATATCTTCCGACATAAAGTTCTGAATGGAATTGATTTGATGGTCGATGAAATGTTTCACCCCGTTGACATCACGCGTGAAACCGCGCACGCGATAGTCAATGGTGACAATATCGGATTCCAACTGGTGAATCAGGTAATTCAGCGCTTTTAGCGGGGAAATCACGCCGCAGGTTGACACTTCAATATCGGCGCGAAAGGTGCACAGGCCACCCTCGGGATGGCTTTCCGGGTAGGTATGTACACAAATATGGCTCTTGTCCAGATGCGCAACCACGGAATGGGGCAGCGGTCCGGGATGTTCGGAGTTATCGACATCGCGCGGATCCATCGGCTCTTCGCTGACCAGAATGGTCACGCTGGCACCCTGAGGATCGTAGTCCTGCCGTGCGATGTTCAAAATATTGGCTCCAATGATCGTACAGGTTTCCGTCAAGATCTCTGTCAAACGATTGGCGTTGTACTGTTCGTCAATATAGGCAATATAGCCGTCGCGATCGTCAGCGGTTTTGGCATAGCAGATATCGTAGATACAAAAACTCAGGCTTTTGGTCAGGTTGTTAAAGCCGTGCAGTTTCAGCTTGTGCAATTTTCGTCACCCCCTTATGGCTGTAAGCGTCAGGCTAATGCATTCAGTAGATATTGTGGCAGCGCAAAGCTACCGGTGTGGGCAGCCGGATTGTAATAACGGCAGCTGATGCCTGAAGCGTGATAACGTGCCGCAAGCGTGTCCTGTGCTACCAGGCGCAATGTCTGATCGTTGCTGGCCCAGGCAAAGGTCATGATGCCACCGTAATAGGTGGGGATCGCCGCCTGATAGAAGGTGACATCCGAAAAAGAGCGGTTGAGTAAGCGGTGGCTGTTGATGGCTTCATCCTGTTGCAGGAAACAGACGCCATTTTGTGCAACAAACAGGCCGCCAGGATTCAGGCTACGCGCACAACCATCGTAAAACGCTGAGCTGAAAAGGCTTTCTCCGGGGCCGATGGGATCGGTGCAATCAGAAATGATCACATCAAACCTATCGCGGTTTTGGCTGACAAAATCAACGCCATCGGCGATCACCAGCGTTAAACGCGGATCGTCATAAGCCCCGGCACTGTGGTTGGGAAGGTACTGGCGACAGAAACTGACCACCCCCGCATCAATCTCCACCATGGTGATGTGTTCTACTTCCGGATGGCGGCACACTTCGCGCAGGATGCCGCCATCGCCGCCGCCGACAATCAGCACGCGCTTGGCAGCGCCATGTGCCAACAGAGGGACATGGGTTAGCATTTCGTGGTAGATAAACTCGTCGCGTTCGGTGGTTTGCACCACGCCATCCAGTGCCATCACGCGCCCCAGCGCCGCATTTTCGAAGATAATCAGATCCTGATGGGCGGTTTTTTCATGAAACAGCACCTGGTCAATGGAAAAATATTGGCCGAAGCTGGCATGTAACGTTTCATGCCACATCTCTTTTCGGGACATGTCAGGGCTTCCTCTGCGGTAACCGCCGTGAAAATGAGCGCGCCATCATAGCTAACTCTCTGATGGTTTGCACGGCGAAATTTCAGGCAGTGCGGGAAACGTTACGCGAGCACTATTTCGCCTACGCCAGCACTATTTCGCGTACGCGAGCAGACCGAGCGAGTTTTGCGCCAGCGATTGACACTTTTTGGGCGTCGGGATTGGGATGTTACTCAGATCGCGGTAGCTATCCTCACCCAGGCTGATCATATCAAAGTCACTGTAATTGTTGAGATTCCAACGGTTTTGCTGCGCAAAAGCGATCAGCACGCGTCGAATATGATCGTTGGGAATGTCTTGATAGCCACAGTTGTTTTTCAGATAGACGAAAATGGCCGTCAAGTCAGCGAGATCTTCCGCCTCAAATTCATTCAGTGCGTTACTGGCTGACGAAAATCCCATCAGACTCATAAGCAGCAGTGCCAGCGCAGAGCGTTTCATGATTAAACCTGTATCAACAATCGTAAAATGACGTTATCACAGATGGGGTAAGTGGGTTCAAGGTTTATTTTACGCGTTCACGTTAGTAAAACTCGTTATTCCCTGATGTGCCAATCTGTACGGTTGAGACCAATGGCCGGATTAAGCCCCATTTATTCCGTGTTGATAACATGACGCCGTGCGCAGCCTCTGTTATTAATAGATGATGGTCAATAGGATTTACCGTTGCTGGTGTGATGATATCGGGTCTCTGGCGTATCAGTTATTGGGTGATTAACGGAGCATTTTTGCTTCCCGTGGGGATCGTCTTCGCGCTGGCATTTTGGCCCGAGGCTGGCGGCATGCTGGCACTGTGGCAGCAGGGGATGCCGCTTTATCTGCTGCATACGACGATTCTGGTCTGTGGTGCGGTGGCGCTCAGCCTGCTGATCGGGCTGCCTGCTGCTTGGGTCATGGCCTATTACCGTTTTCCCGGCAAACGCGGTGTTGCCTGGGCCTTGTGCTTGCCGCTGGCCATGCCCGCCTTTTTGATGGCTGATTTTTATGCCGATATGCTGGGACAACATGGCGTGCTGTGGGACCTGTTGGATTTTCCTGCGTTCAGTGAGGAAAGTGCGCACAGCCGAACGCTGTTGGGTGCTTGCGTCGTGCTGGCGCTGGCCTTTTACCCTTATGTTTATCTGCCGGTGCGTCATGCGCTGGAATCCCAACCTCCGCACTGGTTACAGGCCGCGCAGCTACTCAAACTGACGCCGCGCCAGGTATTCTGGCGTTTGTCTTTCCCGCTGGTGCGCCCGGTTATCGGAATGGGTGCCATGCTGGTGGCCGTCGAGGCCTTGAATGATTATGGTACCGCGCGCTTGCTGGCACTGCCTACGCTGACAACGCGTTTGATCGATGCTGGCGTGTTGCAAGGTGATACTCAGGCTGTCGCCCATTGGACGCTCTCTCTGTTGCCTTTTGTTGTGCTGCTTACCTGGCTTGGCCTGCGTTTTGCCCGCCAGCAACGGCAAAATACCTTTCCGGGGATCGCAGATAGCATCGTCAAGCCGGTGCTGACGGCCGGTATGGCGCGATTGGTCACGCTGGTATGTTGGGGGCTGGCGCTGTTGGCTTTCGGTTTGCCGCTCGGTCGCTTGCTGTATTGGCAATTAGCGAATATCCGCGACGGCTGGAGCGCAACGCTGCTCGACGCGTTGTTGAACAGTCTGACCATGGCATCGCTGGCTGCCGTTATTCTGTGCGCGATGATGATTCCTTTTCTGCTGTTTATTCGTCTGGCGGGGTTACGTGCCGGACGCGTTTCTTTCGCTCTGGCGCAGTGGGGCTATGTGTTTCCGGCGGCTGCGCTGGCGACGGGCATTGCCATTCCGCTGATTGCACTGGATAACGGGCTTCGTTCTCTGGCTATGCTGGTGGAGATACCGTTTGTACCCCCGCTGTTTTCCAGCGTCTGGTTGATCATGGTGCTGGTTTACTGCGCCAAATTCAGCCGTTTTGTGTTGGAGCCGCTCAGTATACGTATGGCGAACATTCCGAACATTCTCGATCAGGCCAGCGCGATGGTTGGGCTCACGCTGTGGCAACGCGGAGCGCGCGTCTATTTCCCGTTACTGAAACCACAGGTGATGATGGGCGTGGTGATTCTGTTTTTCGAAGGCATGAAAGAGTTAAATGCCGCATTTTTATTCCGCACGTTCGGGTGGGAAACGTTGCCGACGTATGTTTTTCGTCTTGCTGTCGATAACCTGTTGCAGTGGGGGGCACTGCCAGCGCTGTGTTTAGTGCTGATTGGCGGTGTGCCGATGTTGTGGTTTCAATGGCTTTGGAAGGGAAATAATCGATGACGCCCACCACGGTTTTGGCGGTGCAAAGCGTATCTTGTCATCTCAGGCAGCAGCCCGTGCTGGACGCGGTAACCTTTTCAGTGCGCGAGCAGGAACTGATTTGCGTATTGGGCCCCCACGACAGCGGCAAGACCACGCTGTTGCAAGCAATCGCTGGCTTGTTGCCGGTGGCAAAAGGGGAGATAGCGCTTGTCGGTGAGCGCATGAGCACCCCGATGATATCTGTTCCCGCGCATCAGCGTCCTGTTGGGTTGGTGTTTCAAGACTACGCCCTGTTCCCGCATTTGACCGGGCAGGAGAACCTGGCCTTTGCCTGCCCGGTGCCCATGACGCAGGAACATAAAGATGCGGTGCAGGAGATGCTGACGCTATTGGGATTGACCGAGTGCGCGGCGCGCTATCCTCGCGATCTCTCTGCCGAGCAGCAACTGCGCGTGGCGTTGGGGCGCGCGTTATTGTGTAAGCCGCGCCTGTTGCTGCTGGATGCGCCGTTCCCCGCCATGGATAGCCAGCAGCGCGACCGGCTGATTGCGGAAATTCGCGATTTGCTCAAACAGCGTCAGATTGCCGCTATTCTGGCGACGGTCAGTCGCGAAGAAGCATTTGCCTGGTCAGATCATGTGGTGTTATTGCATGAAGGCAAGGTGATACAGCAAGGCAATCCTTACGAACTCTATTATCGACCGGTGCAGCGCGCGGTGGCTGATTTTCTGGGCAACACCAACTATCTGCCGATTACCGTGCTGAGCGAACATCAGTGGCAAAGCCCGATGGGGGATTTTCATGCCAACTATCCGCTTGGTTTCCCGATTGGCAGCCAGTGCGATTGGCTGGTGCGGCCGCAAGAAATTGCGCTGGCGCTAGATCCAGATGGTACAGCGCTGATTGAAGATCGCGTGTTTCTGGGAACCTCAAACGTGTACCGGGTTCGGCTGGCGGAACGCGTGCTGACGGTACAAACCAGTAACT
Organism: Symbiopectobacterium sp.; assembly: GCF_051710365.1. NCBI lineage: Bacteria > Pseudomonadati > Pseudomonadota > Gammaproteobacteria > Enterobacterales > Enterobacteriaceae > Symbiopectobacterium > Symbiopectobacterium sp. The sequence continues at coordinate 5,271 of NZ_JBPETA010000034.1, forward strand.
GGTTTGAGCCGGGGCAGCAGGTCAGGATCAGTATCCGACCAGATCAACCCATTTTGTTTCCCGCGTTGCCGCTTGAACCTGTCGCTGAAGAGAATGCGTCTTGAGGGGCTATTTGTCGGCTTTGCTCACCTCCGCCGGTGGCGCTGGCAGCTCGCGAATCATCACTCTCACTTCATAGTTTTTGTTCTCCGCGTGCGGGGCATTGGCAATCAGCTTACCAAGCGCTTCTGCGGGCTGGTGGTTTTGCATCGACGCCTCGTACAGCGGTGGTACAGGCGGCGGAGGTGGGAGCTCGCCTTTGGCAAAGGGAGGGGCATCGATAGGCAGTGGCCGTGGTGTGTCTGGTGCGGCCTGCGCTATCCAAGAGAGCCCTAACAGCAGGGCAAGCAAAAGAGTAGGGTGCGTCATGTTCATAAAAGACCTTTCTCGCTGGCTGAATTCAGGACCTATCAAAGCCGCTCTGACAGGGGGGCGCAATGCGTTTTACCCAGTTTTATGCTGCGATAACGCTTCACTTACACTCCTGTCATTTTGCGATCGTCTGGCAATGAGAGGTGCATAAGCCTTTTCCTGTGTCATTGAGAACCCTGTGCTGTGGCGTTATACTGCGCGCCTCAAAGAGACCGTGAACAGGCTGCGAATAAGCTGCGTAGCGCTGTGGTGTCGCCCTTTTTTAAAACGAGTGATGTGTATGATGAAACATACTGTGGACGTCATGATTGCCGAAGCGGACGTTCGCGCGCGTGTGAGCGCACTAGGTCAGGAAATCAGCCAGCACTATCGTGGCAGTGACAGCGATCTGGTGTTAGTCGGGCTGCTGCGCGGTTCGTTTATTTTCATGGCCGATTTATGCCGTGCTATCGATGTCTCCCACGAAGTGGACTTTATGACGGCATCCAGCTACGGCAGCGGTACCAGCTCTACGCGAGACGTCAAGATCCTCAAAGATCTGGATGAAGACATCCGTGGTAAACACGTGCTGATCGTGGAAGACATCATCGATTCCGGCAACACTCTGAGCAAAGTACGCGAAATTCTACGTCTGCATGAGCCTGCGTCGCTGGCGATCTGTACGCTGCTGGATAAGCCGGAGCGTCGGGAAGTGGACGTGAAAGTTGAGTGGGTCGGTTTTTCTATTCCTGACGAATTTGTGGTGGGATACGGCATCGACTACGCACAGCACTATCGGCATTTGCCTTATATTGGCAAGGTGATTCCGCAGGAATAAGTTGTCGCGCCAGATATAGGGGCACATAAGGTGCCCCTGTAAAATCAGATCAGGGAAGAGATGGCGCGGCGATAGCGCTGTTCCAGCGTTTCGCGGCTGGTAGCGGTAACTTCCAGATCGCTTAACAAACCGTCCTTGATGCCATACACCCAACCGTGAATTGTGACCTTTTGGCCGCGTTTCCAGGCGGATTGCATGATGGTGGAGTGGCCCAGGTTGTAGACTTGTTCTACCACATTGATTTCACACAGTTTGTTAAAGCGTTCTTCGGGCGGCAATTCTCCCAACAGCGAGCTATGCTTGTACCACAAATCACGGATGTGCAGCAGCCAGTTGTTGATAAGCCCCAATTCAGGGTTTTCTACCGCCGCCTGCACGCCGCCGCAACCGTAATGACCACAAATGATGATGTGTTCGACTTCGAGCACTTCAACGGCATACTGCACCACGGAAAGGCAGTTTAAATCGATATGGATAACCAGGTTTGCCACATTGCGGTGAACGAACAGTTCGCCGGGCGCAAGGCTGGTCAGGCTTTCAGCGGGTACGCGACTGTCAGAGCAGCCAATCCACAAAAAACGGGGTTTTTGTGCCAACGCCAGACGTTCAAAGTAACCCGGATCTTCTTCAACCATGGTGTTGGACCAACGCTGGTTGTTGGCGATGAGCGTTTCAATATCTTTCATGAAAGTAAATGGCCTGTGACAAAAAAAGGGCAGTAAAAGGTAATATAAGGCAAGCGTGAATGTTTTAAAATCGAAACTGAGTCATTCATTGATAATAGGGCTAGTTAACTTGTTATGACATATGCACTGGAACTGGAGAAACTGACCAAAACGTACCCAGGGGGCGTCAAGGCCGTGCGCGGTATCGATCTGCGCGTGGAGGCTGGGGATTTTTATGCGCTGCTGGGACCGAACGGCGCAGGGAAATCGACCACGATTGGTATCATCAGCTCACTGGTAAACAAATCTTCCGGTAAGGTGCGCGTTTTCGGCTACGATTTGGAGCGCGACATCGTTAACGCCAAGCGCCAACTCGGGCTGGTGCCTCAAGAGTTTAACTTCAATCCGTTTGAAACGGTGCTGCAAATCGTTACCCATCAGGCGGGGTACTATGGCGTGTCGCGCCAGGATGCCCTGCAACGGGCGGAGAAATACCTCAAGCAGCTCGATCTGTGGGAAAAGCGTCAGGAAAAGGCACGCATGCTTTCCGGTGGGATGAAGCGCCGTTTGATGATTGCGCGCGCCCTGATGCATGAACCCAAACTGTTGATCCTCGATGAGCCAACCGCCGGGGTGGATATCGAACTGCGTCGTTCCATGTGGGGGTTTCTCAAGGCGCTGAACGCGCAGGGCACCACCATCATTCTCACCACGCACTACCTGGAAGAAGCGGAAATGCTGTGCCGCAATATCGGCATTATTCAGCATGGTGAATTGGTGGAAAACACCTCGATGAAGGCATTACTCGCCAACGTGCAATCGGAAACCTTTATTTTCGATCTCGCGCCGAAAAGCCCGCTGCCCAATCTGGAAGGGTATGCCCATCGTCTGACAGATACTTCAATGCTGGAAGTGGACGTAATGCGTGGGCAGGGACTCAATGGCGTTTTCAGCCAATTAAGTACGCAAGGGATTCAAATATTGAGTATGCGTAACAAGGCCAACCGTCTGGAAGAGCTGTTCGTCTCCATGGTTAACGGTGAAAAGATGAAGCATGTGAAGGCCAGCGGGGAGGCGAAAAAAGCATGACGCAGTTATATTGGGTCGCCCTGAAAAGCATCTGGACCAAAGAGATCAACCGCTTCAGTCGCATCTGGATACAAACGCTGGTGCCGCCAGTGATCACCATGACGCTCTATTTCATTATCTTCGGTAGCCTGATTGGCTCCCGTATCGGTGAAATGCACGGTTTCGACTACATGCAGTTTATCGTGCCTGGGCTCATCATGATGTCGGTGATCACCAACGCCTATGCCAACGTCACAGCGTCTTTCTTCAGCGCCAAATTTCAGCGCAATATTGAAGAACTGCTGGTGGCGCCCGTTCCGACACACATCATTATTGCCGGTTACGTGGGGGGCGGGGTAGCCCGCGGCGTGTGTGTCGGTGTGTTGGTCACGGCGGTGTCGCTGTTTTTTGTTCCGCTGCATGTGCATGCTTGGTGGGTAGTGGTGGCTACGCTACTGCTGACGGCGGTACTGTTCTCGCTGGCCGGATTGCTGAATGCGGTATTTGCCAAAACCTTTGATGACATCAGTCTTATCCCGACGTTTGTGCTGACGCCATTAACCTACCTTGGCGGCGTGTTTTATTCGCTGACGCTGCTGCCGCCATTTTGGCAAGCGGTGTCCAAGCTTAATCCCGTGGTGTACATGATAAGCGGCTTCCGCTACGGCTTTCTCGGCATTCAGGATGTACCGCTGGCTTTCACCATGACGGTATTGCTGGTGTTTATTCTGGTGTTTTACGTGCTGGCGTGGTGGCTGATCGAACGCGGGCGTGGTCTGCGTAGTTAAGAGAAAAACGGGGCCATTATGGCCCCGTTGCTTTTAGGCGACCTGAACCGGAATCGCCTTCGCCTGGCGCGACATCACGTTATCACCGGAGAAATAGGCGACTTTCGGGTGATGCGTGCGCGCTTCTTCGTCTGACATCTGTACATAGGAGCAGATGATCAGTTTGTCGCCGACGCAGGCGCAGCGTGCCGCCGCCCCGTTGACAGAAATAATGCGTGATCCTCTTTCTGCCGCAATGGCATAGGTAGAGAAACGCGCCCCGTTATCCACGTTGTAGATATCGATGGCTTCGTATTCCAGAATGCCCGCTGCATCCATGAAATCCTGATCGATGGCGCAAGATCCTTCATAGTGGAGATCTGCCTGGGTGACTTTTACCCGGTGCAGCTTACCTTGTAGCATGGTGCGTATCACTGTCGGTTACCTCGGTTAATGTCTGTCATGCCAGTCAATCGACCAGAATGACCTGCTGATTATCAATCAAGCGGGCCTTACCCAGCCAGGCTGCCATCAATACCACCGCGCGCGTGCTGGCCACGGTCAGTTCTTGCAGCGTATCCGCATCGCGAATGTAGAGCTCATCTGGCGTGAACCCGGCTTCGCGTAACGCTTCTGCGGCACTGGTTACTATTTCCTCAAGCTGGCGATCGCCGTTGCTGAGTTTATCTACCATCTGATCCATGATGCGTTTTAGCGCGGGCGCAGACTGGCGCTCTTCCGGGCTAAGATAACCGTTGCGCGAGCTGAGTGCCAGCCCGTCCGGTGCACGGACAATCGGCACACCGACGATATCAATGTCGTAGCCCATGTCGCGCACCATTTGGCGAATCAGCGCTAACTGCTGGTAATCCTTTTCACCAAAGCAGGCGATATCGGGTTGTACCATGTTAAACAGCTTGCTGACAATGGTTGCCACACCGCGAAAATGGCCTGGACGACTGGCGCCTTCCAGCATGGCAGACAGCCCCGGCACCTCGACAAACGTTTGCTGGCCCAATCCATGCGGATAGACCGTCTCGGGTGACGGTGTAAACACCAGATCCACGTTACGGCGGGTTAACTTTTCGCAATCCTCTTGCAAGGTGCGTGGATAACGTTGCAGATCGTCGGGTTTATCGAACTGCATCGGGTTGACGAAAATGGAGACGATAACAATATCGGCGCGTGCCCGCGCCTCGTCTACCAGCGTCATGTGTCCGTCATGCAGATTGCCCATGGTGGGCACCAATGCAATGCGTTTCCCCTCTTGACGCCAGCGGCGAATCTCACGGCGTAATAGCAAAGGGGTTTCAAGAATCAACACGGTCTTGTTCCTTTGTACTCATCATTGTTATCAATACTTGCTGTGGTAAAGGGTTTAGCTTAACGGAACGAATGTTCCTCGGCAGGGTAAAGTCCCTGCTCAACTTCCTGCACATAAAGACGCGCGGCGGCGGGGATGTCGGCGCTTTGTGCTAAAAAGTTTTTAGCAAATTTGGGTGTGTTCTCGCCAGTGATGCCGAACGCATCGTGCATCACCAGAATTTGACCATCGGTGACGTTACCTGCACCAATGCCGATAACCGGGATCGACAATGCCTCGGTGACACGTTGCGCCAGCGGAACCGGCACGCATTCCAGCACCAACAGTTGGGCTCCCGCAGCCTCCAGCGCTAACGCATCATCCAGTAATTGCGCCGCCGCGGCCTCATCGCGACCCTGCACCTTGTAGCCGCCGAAAATATTCACCGATTGCGGCGTCAATCCCAGATGGCCGCACACCGGTACCGCGCGCTCGGTCAGCATCTTCACCGTGGGAGCAAGCCATTGGCCGCCTTCCAGTTTTACCATGTTGGCACCGGCGCGCATCACTTCTGCCGCGTTAGTAAACGTTTGCTCTGGCGTGGTATAAGCCATAAACGGCAGGTCGGCAAGCAGCAGGCACTGCGGCGCACCGCGCCGTACACAGCGGGTGTGATAGGCAATGTCACTGACGGTCACTGGCAGCGTGGAATCATGGCCTTGTAACGTCATGCCCAGCGAATCCCCCACCAGCATCACGCGAATGCCATTGTCGTAGAATAAGCGAGCAAAACTGGCGTCATACGCGGTAATGGTCGCGAATTTACGCTTCTCCTGCTTACATTTGCGTAGGTAGGTCAGGGTTGTCGGTTTCATTGGCAGCCTCCCAGAATCGAAAAAGTCAGGAGAACATCTTAAAGGAAGCCTGTCTTAAGGCATAGCCGTTGAAGGGGGGAAATGCGACTTGGGTGATATCAGCCTTGCTCATTCCACAGCGTCATACCGTTGCGTGGCACGGCGGACAGGCGCAATGCCAGCGCTTCACCGTCAGGAAAGTGCAAATCCGGGGCGATATCGGCCAGCGGATACAGCATGAATTCCCGGTTTTTCATGTCGTAGTGAGGCACAGTTAAACGCGCGGTGTGCAGGGTTTCATTGCCATACAGCAGAATATCCAGATCCAGCGTGCGCGGCCCCCAACGGTGCGCTTTACGCTCGCGGCCATGCTGCTGTTCAATGGCTTGGGTGTGGTCGAGCAGCATTTCCGGCGCGAGTGTGGTGTCCAATGCCACCACCGCATTGAGATAGTCGGGCTGATCTTGCGGACCCAACGGACGACTGCGATAAAAGGGTGAGCAGCACAGCACGCGGGTGTGCGGCACGGTATCCAGTGCCGCCAGCGCGGAGTTAACCTGTTGTAGCGGATGCGCCAGGTTGCTACCCAGCGCCAGATAAAAGCGTGTCACGAGGTTCTTTCTCTGCGCGGCGCACTCGGCTTACGGCGTCGGGAATGGCGATGTGGCGTAGGGCCATCATCCAACGTGCTGAGCATGGCTTGTTGGCGCGGCAGCGTGGCGACCTGGAATTCTCCCCACCATTGAGAGAGACGTTGCAGCTCTGGCTGACGCTCTATTTCGGCGCGCAGGCTCAACAAATCGTAGGCAGCGCGGAATTTCGGGTGCTCCATCAGCTTGTAGGCGCGTTTGCCCTGACGCCGTGACAGGCGCAACTGCAACTGCCAGATATCACGCACTAACGAGGTGATGCGTTTGGGAATGGCAAGAGAGCGGCACTGTTCGTCCAGAATGTCGTTCATGGCAAGTGCGAAGGAGTCGAAGTAGGTTAATCCACTCTCCTGTGCCAGTTTCTGCGCATGCTCGATCAACGGGTACCACAGCATGGCGGCAAACAGAAACGCTGGATTAACGCGCATGTCATTTTGCAACCGTTGGTCGGTGTTCTTTAACACCAGCGCCACCATTTTTTCCAGATGGCTATCGCCGTTAGGCGTAAAGTGGCGACTGATCAGCGGGAACAGCGGCTGAAACAGTTGGTATTCGCACAGCAAACGGTACGTCGGGTAACCGTAGCCCGCTTGCAACAGCTTCAGGGATTCCTCAAACAAGCGTGCGGCGGGGATATCGTGCAGCAATGTCGCCAGACGTGGAATCGGCTCGGCGGTTTCCGGGCTGATGGTCATGTTCAGTTTGGCGGCGAAACGCACGGCGCGCAGCATGCGTACCGGATCTTCCCGATAGCGGGTTTCGGGATCGCCAATCAACCGGATCACTCCCTGGCGCAGATCGTTTAACCCGCCGGTGTAATCACGCACGCTGAAATCGGCGACTCTGTAATAGAGGCTGTTAATGGAAAAATCGCGGCGTTGCGCATCTTCTTCAATGCTGCCGAAAATATTATCGCGTAACAGCATGCCGCTTTGTGCCTGCTGAGATGTGGTTTTTAGCTGCTGCTCGTGATGTTGCTCGTGATGTTGCTCGTGATGGCCGCGAAAGGTCGCGACTTCGATCACTTCAGGGCCAAACATCACGTGAGCGAGGCGGAAACGGCGGCCAACCAGGCGGCAATTGCGAAATAATTTACGCACCTGCTCCGGCGTCGCATTGGTGGTGATATCAAAATCTTTTGGCTTTTTCCCCAGCAGCAGATCTCTGACGCCGCCGCCAACCAGATAGGCTTCATAGCCCGATTTGTTCAGGCGATAGAGTACCTTCAGCGCATTTTCGCTGATATCACTGCGCGAAAGGTTATGCTGGTCGCGCGGAATCACGGTCATAGCCTGACGAACGGGCTCCGTGGTGGCCACGTCATTGGCGGCTGAGTACCTTGCGACAGAAATTAGCGACTCGGGTAAAGATGGTACACCTCGATAGTGATGAAAAAATAACGGTACAACAAAAAATAGCGGCTAATCATAGCTCACCGCGCTACCTTTGAGAATGCCGATGTTGCCTCAGCCACCCCGATTAACGGAATTGACGTGAGCGACCAATGGCTAACGGCCCACTGTAAAAGGAGCGGCAACGCCATATCTTGCCAATGATCCGGCACTGGCTGATTAAGAAAGCGCAGTGCGCTTAACAGCACCGGACGCGGATCGCCATCCGGTAGCGCTGGCGCGTGGTTCTGCTTGGAAAGCTTATTTCCCTGCGCGTTGAGCGCCAGCGGTAAATGGATGTAATCCGGCACCGGATAGCCTAGCTGTTGATAGAACGCGATCTGCCGGACGGTAGGGGCGATCAGGTCTGCGCCGCGCACGATTTCCGTTACCCCTTGATCGTGGTCATCCACCACAACGGCAAGATTATAGGCGAATAATCCATCGCGGCGGTGAATGATAAAATCTTCCTGTGCCAGCGCCGGGTCGGCATACACCTCTCCGTGCAGCCTGTCGTGAAAGTGCAACACCGGGTTGTCTTGGAGCAAACGAAGGGCGGCGTGGGTGGGGCCCAATTGGCGCGTACGGCAATGGCCATCATACTGCCCGCCCAGTGAATGAATGCGTTGGCGCGTGCAATCGCAGTAGTAGCACTGGTGGTGCGCTTTCAGTGTGGCCAGCACTTCCAGATAACGCGCTTGCCGTTGGGACTGATAAAGCACTGGGCCATCCCACAGCAAACCGTAGTGTTCCAACTGTGAAAGAATGCGGCTTGCCGCGCCAGCGACTTCGCGCGGCGGATCGATGTCTTCAATGCGCACCAGCCAGCGGCCACCATGGGCGCGTGCCTGTAGATAGCTGCCTAATGCAGCGATCAGAGAACCAAAATGAAGATCGCCGGAAGGCGATGGGGCAAAACGGCCGGTATAACGATGGGTATCAGGCATACGGGTGAACAATGCCTGCACGTCACTCCCGCATTCGGTGCCGGGAGATGACGTGCAGGCAAAAACGTAAAGCGGAACAGCTTTTCCGCCCTACAGTGGGATTATCCCGCCATCTGTTTCTCGCGGATTTCCGCCAGCGTTTTGCAGTCAATGCATAAATCGGCGGTAGGACGCGCTTCCAGGCGACGGATACCAATTTCAACACCACAAGAATCACAGTAGCCGAAGTCCTCGTCTTCGATTTTCTGTAGTGTTTTGGAAATCTTTTTGATCAACTTGCGTTCCCGATCGCGGTTACGCAGTTCCAGACTGAACTCTTCTTCCTGTGCGGCGCGATCGACCGGATCCGGGAAGTTGGCTGCTTCATCGCGCATATGGGAAACGGTGCGATCCACTTCATCCCTGAGTTGATTGCGCCATGCTTCAAGAATACGCTTGAAATGAGCCAATTGGGCGTCGTTCATGTACTCTTCGCCCGGCTTTTCCTGGTACGGCTCCACTCCGGCAATTGCGAGAATGCTCAGAGAAGATGTCTTACGGTTTTGCTCTTCTTGCATGTTGCTTCTCCTACATAACACGACACGCACTATCGATCCCTAAGGGGGGAGAAAAACAGGCCGCTATAAATAGCAGATGGAACTGGGGTTGGCAATAATTCCTGTCACAGGCCTGATGAGATGCCAGGAACCTCGTCGTCACATCCGATAATAAACAACAGGTAAAGGCACCTACCGTCTTTATCGCGTTACGGTTAACGGCAACGGGTACGTGAGCGTAATACCGTCAGGGCATAATGTGGTGGCATAGCAAAAAATTTCAACCCCCTTTTGCCGCGCTTCGCAAAATAATTCTGCATAGCGGGCATCGATGTGCTGTGCAGGCGCAACCTCGGCGATGCCAGAGTGCAGTACTGCGAAAAACAGCACTGCACGTTCGCCGTTTTCGGCCACCTGCATCAATTCGCGCAGGTGTTTTTGTCCGCGCTGCGTCACGGCGTCGGGAAAAAATCCCTGGTGAGGCGACATATGCAACGGCGTTTGTTGCAATAATGTAACTGACTTCACCTCAATATAGCAGTTAATCTGCCCCGGTGCCTGTAACAGCAGGTCAATGCGGCTGTTCTCCGTGCCGTATTTCACTTCGGGGGTGATTTGGTGGTAGCCGGCCAACTCAGGAATGCGTTGTGCCAGCAGCGCTTCATGCACCAGATGATTGGCGCGCAGCGTATTGACACAAATCCAATGCCCCTGCGCGGTTTCTGTAAGTTCCCAACTGTGCGCGTATTTACGCTTGGGGTTATCCGAGGTGGAGTACCATACTGTATCACCCGGCGTGGCGCACCCGGTCATCGCACCGGTGTTGGCACAGTGCAGCGTAAAGGTTTCTCTTTCGGGCGTCACCACATCGGCAAGGAAGCGTTTGTAACGCTTAATCAACCGTGCCGGTTTGAGCGGCGGCATAAAGTTCATCGGGTTATCCTGCGTTATGGTGGGCCAACGGCCATTCCGCGACCTGTTGATAGCGGGTTTTTCCCTGTTCCCAGCGAGATTCATACAGGGCAAAGCGCTCTGCCGACAACGTCCAGTCAAAATTGGCGGGGGGAAGCGCCACGGGGCGCGTGGCACCGCGCAACAGTGTGATGTGCGGGTGAAAGGGTTGCGGGCTTTGGTAGCAACCGCTGCGTGCCGCTTGCGATCGCAGCAGCGCGGCCAATTGTAGCAAGCCGCGCGGTGCCTGACGGCAGCCCAGCCATACTACGCCGGGGCGCGGCCACTGGCCTGCGTCGTTAAGATGCAACTGAAAAGCGGGCTGACGGATTCTGTCGGCCAGCAGCCGAAGGGCACGCTCTTTTTGCTCGCTCACGTCACCCAAAAAGGCCAGCGTCATATGCATATTGGCGGCAGCGACCGGGCGTCCCGCCTCCGGGGTAAAGTGCTGGGCACGCCAATGAACCAGCGTTTGTGCCAGTGAATCGGGTAAGGACAAGGCAAAAAACAGGCGGCGTGTGCTTAACATGGCTCTCTCTCTCTACGCGGATAACCGAGGATGCTACAATGCCGATTCGAAGGCGACAACCACCACTTTCGTGCAATGCCTTATTTTGTGCGAACATGCGTTGCGCCAGGAAGACGCTATTGTAGAGGAGAATGCTGTGAGTTTACCGCCGGTCAGCGTCGTGCTGAATGAGGTAATTGACGCGTTAGGCCGCGCGCCTCAAGTTTTATTGCACGCACCCACCGGGGCGGGAAAATCCACCTGGCTGCCGCTAAAATTGCTGGAAATGGGCGGGTTCTCTGGCCGGATCATTTTACTTGAGCCGCGTCGGTCAGCGGCCAAAAACGTGGCGTGGCGCCTGGCGGAACAACTGGGTGAAACGCCGGGTGGCACCATCGGTTACCGCATGCGCGCTGAAACGCGCATCGGCCCCCAGACGCGCATCGAAGTGGTCACTGAAGGAGTGCTGACACGCATGCTGCAACGGGATGCTGAACTGACGGGCGTGTCGCTGGTGATTCTGGATGAATTTCACGAGCTCAGCTTGCAGGCGGATTTGGCATTGGCGCTGCTGCTTGATGTTCAGCAAGGGCTACGCGAAGATCTGGTGCTGCTCATTATGTCCGCCACGCTGGATAACGCGCGTTTGGCTGCGTTATTACCGACGGCGGAGACGGTGGTGTCACAGGGGCGGGCTTTTCCGGTGGATCGCAACTATCAGCCGTTGTGCAACCAGGAACGGTTGGAAGAGGGCATCGCCCGGCAGATTCGCCGTTTGCTGACGGAACAGCCCGGATCGGCGTTGGTGTTTTTACCCGGCGTAGCGGAGATCAAACGGGTGGAAGCCATGCTGCAAGAGACGCTTACCAGCGATGTGGACCTCTGCCCACTGTACGGCGCGTTGACGCTGGCCGACCAGCAGAAAGCGATTCTCCCTGCCGCGCCGGGGCGGCGTAAAGTGGTGTTGTCCACCAATATTGCAGAAACCAGCCTGACAATTGAAGGTATTCGGCTGGTGGTCGATAGTGGACTGGAGCGCGTTGCCCGTTTTGATGTGAAAAGCGGGCTGACGCGCTTGGTGACGCAGCGCATCAGTCAGGTATCGATGACGCAACGGGCGGGGCGCGCCGGACGACTGGAAGCGGGCCTGTGCGTGCACCTGTGCGCCAAAGATCAGGCGGAGCGTGCCGCCACACAAAGCAGCCCGGAAATGTTAAACAGCGATTTGAGCAGCGTCTGGCTTGAACTGTTGCAATGGGGCTGCACCTCCGCAGAGTCGCTCACCTGGCTGGATACCCCGCCGACGCCTGCTCTTGATGCTGCACGTCGTTTGCTGACGCAATTGCAGGTAACCGACAATGCCGGGAAACTGACGACCCGCGGGCGCCATATCGCCCGACTGTGCATCGAGCCTCGTTTGGCGGCGATGCTGCACAGCACCGCACAGCAGGATGCGCCAACGCAGGCTACCGCCTGTCTGTTGGCGGCGCTGTTAGAAGAACCGCCGCGTATGGGGCCGCTGGACATTGAGCGTTTACTTGCGCGGCCTTCGCCCTCCTGGCGGCAGCGTGCCACGCAGTTGATGACGCGTCTGGCGGGAAAATCGGCAAGCTGGCGCGAGCCGCAGCACTTTGCCGCATTGCCCGCGCTGCTGGCGTTTGCCTATCCCGATCGCATTGCCCAACGGCGCAGTGCCGATGGCCGTTATCAGTTGGCAAGCGGGCTGGGCGCACGCTTACCGTTGGACGAGCCGTTGGCGGCGCAGGAGTGGCTGATTGCACCGACACTGATGTTGGCCGAGGGGGGCAGAGCGCTGATGCGCGCATTACGCTGGCGGTGCGTATGCAGGAGATGTTTGGTGAGCGGCAGAACCCCACTGTGGCAGAAGGGCGCGTTGCCGTGGTGTTGGAGCTGCTCTCTCCGGCGCACCGACCTTTGCAGATTACGCGCGATCTGGCCGCATTCTGGCAAGGAGCGTACCGTGAGGTGCAAAAAGAGATGAAAGGGCGTTATCCCAAACACGTATGGCCGGACGATCCTGCCAATACTGCGCCGACGCGGCGCACGAAGGAATACCAGACGCCCTGATACGTTATTGCAACGTATTTCAGACGGTTCTGCTTTTCTGAAACCGGGCGGAACAACAGAGTAAGCGACGACAGTCAGCGCCTACGTCTATAGTGGTGCTGTTATTGTCATTAACCTGACGGAGAAGTAACCGCAATGTCACAGGACGATCGTGAACCTATCGGACGCAAAGGAAGAGCGTCAGGACGAAAACCGCCGCGCCCCCAGGCGACCTGGCGTCGTAGTCGAAGGGATGACAATGAAGAAGAGGATGACGTCTATCAGGATGACATTGATGAAGAAGACGACGAGTACGATGAGGACGAGATGAGCAAAAAACCGCGTAAAAAAAGACGCTGGCTTGGGTTGTTCATTAAACTGTCGCTGGTATTCGCCGTGGTGCTTGCGCTGTATGGCGTCTATCTTGACAGCCAGATTCGCAGCCGAATTGAAGGCAAAGTGTGGCAGCTGCCTGCGGCCGTTTATGGCCGCATGGTGAACCTCGAGCCGGGCATGTCCTACAGCCAGAAAGAGATGATAAACCTGCTGGAAGGGATGCAATACCGTCAGGTATCGCGTATCACCCGGCCGGGCGAATTCAGCGTGCGTGGCAATACCATTGATATACTTCGCCGCCCGTTCGATTTCCCCGATGGTAAGGAAGGGCAGAGCAATGCCCGACTGATCTTTACCAACGATCGTCTGGCTCAAATCCAAAATCTGGAGAACCAACGTAATTTTGGTTTTTTCCGCCTCGATCCGCGCCTGATCACCATGATGCAATCCCCTAACGGGGAGCAGCGGCTGTTCGTGCAGCGTTCCGGTTTCCCGGATTTACTGGTTGATACGCTGGTCGCGACTGAAGACCGCCATTTTTACCAGCATGACGGCATCAGCTTCCTGTCTATTGGCCGTGCTTTTCTGGCGAACATCACGGCAGGCCGCGCGGTGCAGGGCGGGAGTACCCTGACGCAGCAGTTGGTGAAAAACCTGTTTCTCACCAATGAACGCTCCCTGTGGCGTAAAGCGAACGAAGCTTACATGGCGTTGATCATGGATTACCGCTACAGCAAAGATCGCATTCTTGAGCTGTACCTGAACGAAGTGTATCTCGGCCAGAGCGGCAACGATCAGATTCGTGGTTTCCCGCTTGCCAGCCTTTACTACTTCGGTCGTCCGGTTAATGAACTGAGTCTGGATCAGCAGGCACTGTTGGTCGGCATGGTAAAAGGCGCTTCGCTGTATAACCCGTGGCGTAACCCGCAACTGACATTAGAACGCCGTAATCTGGTGCTGCGTTTGCTGCAAAATCAGCATATTATTGACGAAGATCTCTACAACATGCTGAGCGCCCGCCCGTTAGGGGTGCAGCCGAAAGGGGGCGTGATCACACCGCAACCTGCCTTTATGCAGTTGGTGCGTCAGGAGTTGCAGCAGCACCTGGGAGATAAGGTAAAAGATCTTTCCGGCGTGAAGATTTTCACCACGCTGGATCCGGTGTCGCAGGATGCGGTTGAAAAAGCGGTGGAAGAGGGGATTCCTGCGCTGCGTGCAGCACGCAATGTTAGCGATCTGGAATCTGCCATGGTGGTTGTCGATCGTTTCAGCGGTGAAATTCGCGCCATGGTGGGCGGGGCTCAAACCCAATACGCCGGTTTTAACCGTGCGATGCAGGCGCGTCGTCCTGTGGGTTCACTGGCAAAACCGCCGACCTACCTGACCGCGTTGAGTCAGCCCGACACCTTCCGTCTCAACACCTGGTTGGCGGATGAACCACTCTCGCTCAAGCAGCCGAACGGGCAGGTGTGGCAGCCGAACAACTACGATCGCCAGTTCCGTGGACGCGTGATGTTGGTGGATGCATTAGCCAACTCGCTTAACGTGCCGACGGTTAATTTGGGGATGACGGTTGGGCTGGAGCAGATCAGCAATACGCTGCAACGTTTGGGTATCCCGAAAGAAGTGATCCAGCCGGTGCCCGCCATGCTGCTGGGGGCCATTAGCCTGACACCGATGGAAGTGGCGCAGGAGTATCAAACCATCGCCAGCGGCGGTAATCGCGCGCCGTTGTCGGCGCTGCGTTCGGTGATTGCGGAAGACGGTAGCGTGCTGTATCAAAGCTTCCCGCAGGCTGAGCGCGCGGTGCCGGCTCAGGCGGCGTACCTGACGCTGTATGGTATGCAGCAGGTGGTTGAGCGCGGAACTTCACGCTCATTGGCGGTGAAGTTCCCCAATTACCATCTGGCGGCGAAAACCGGGACCACCAACGACCTGCGCGACAGCTGGTTTGCTGGTGTTGATGGCAAAGAAGTGGCGATCACCTGGGTAGGGCGCGATAACAACGGTCCGGCAAAACTGACCGGCGCCAACGGTGCGTTAACGCTGTATCGCCGCTATCTGGAAAACCAGACGCCGCTGGCGCTGATGCTGACGCCGCCGGAAGGTATCGCTACTATGACCGTCGATGGCGGCGGCCAGTTTATCTGTAATGGCAGCGCAGGCCGGGCATTGCCGGTGTGGACGGAAAACCCGCAGGCGCTGTGCCAGAGCGCACAACAGCAGCAACAAGCGCCCGCGCAGCAAAACGACAGCGGTGTCGCTGACTGGATCAAAGAGATGTTTGGTCAGTAATCACGCGGTTTACCGTGATGAACAACGCCCCGACGCGACCTGCCCCGGGGCGTTGTGCTTTTTGGGCCTAAATTGCTTGCGAGAGGGATCCCGTCCGCCTATCATCCTCGCTCTTGATAATAATCATTATCGTTCTCTTTTACGTCGGTAGCACCACGGTGAACAATGCTGCTACCTGACAAACGGCGGACAGCAACAACGGGTTACGACGGTTATGCAAAATCCAGACGCCTCTTCTCATGAACCGGTGCGGGCTGATAATGGGCCGGATACCACCTTTAGGCTCGACGATGTCAGCTTCGCTGTGCCTGGCCGCACCCTGCTGCATTCGCTTTCTCTGACATTTCCCATCGCTAAAGTGTGCGGGTTGATTGGTCACAACGGTTCAGGTAAATCAACGCTGTTGAAGATGCTGGGGCGTCATCAAACACCAAGTACCGGCGTGATTTCGGTCAAGGACACGCCGTTGCCCGGCTGGGACAGCAAATCCTTTGCCCGACAGGTTGCTTATCTGCCTCAACAGCTCCCTGCTGCGGAAGGTATGACGGTGCGTGAGCTGGTTGCGCTCGGACGTTACCCGTGGCACGGCGCGCTGGGACGTTTTGGCAGCACCGATCGCGAAAAAGTGGAAAATGCTATCGCCGTCGTGGGGCTGAAGCCGTTCGCTCACCGTCTGGTTGACAGCTTGTCTGGCGGTGAGCCAACGTGCCTGGTTGGCAATGACGGTGGCGCAGGACAGTCGCTGTCTGCTGCTGGATGAGCCGACATCGGCGTTAGACATTGCACATCAGGTTGAGGTACTGGCTCTGATCCAACGTATGAGCCGAGAGCAGGGGCTGACGGTGATCGCCGTGCTGCACGATATCAATATGGCGGCGCGCTACTGCGATTATCTGGTGGCGTTGCGCGGTGGCGAAATGATTGCGCAGGGGACACCGGATGCCATCATGACGCCGCAGGTGCTTGAAGCGGTGTACGGCATTCCGATGGGGATCCTGCCGCATCCTGGCGGCGGTGCGCCAGTAAGCTTTGTGTGCTAAAGATGGCTTTGTTATCTCATCGTATCAATTACGATCGCCGTCGCGTGCTGACGGCGCTGTTGCTTTCCCCCCTGTGCTTCTCCGCTTGGGCAAAAACCGAGACGCCGCCAGACCTACGGCGCATCGTGGCGCTCGAGTGGTTGCCTGCTGAACTGCTGCTGGCGCTGGGCGTTACGCCGCTGGGTGTGGCTGAAATCCCGAATTACCGGCTATGGGTCGCTGAGCCGCAACTGCCCGAGTCGGTGATTGATGTCGGCTTCCGTACCGAACCCAATATGGAACTGTTGGCACAATTGCGGCCTTCGTTGATGGTCTACTCTGCGGGCTATGGTCCGTCGGTGGAGAAAATGTCGCGCATTGCCCCGACCATGGGATTTAGCTTTAACAACGACGCCGGACGGCCTCTGACCATGGCAAAAGCGTCACTGCGCCAATTGGCGCAGCGGTTAGCCATACCCGACGCTGCGGAACAGCATCTGGACACCTTCTCAACCTTATATGCAGCAGGCCAGGGTGCAGTTGCAGCCCTACACCCGTCGTCCACTGTTGCTGTTCTCTTTTATCGACAGCACGCACGTCTTGATTATCGCGAAGAACAGCCTGTTTCAAGAAGCGATGGATGAACTCGGCATTGAAAACGCCTGGCGTGAAGAAACCAGTTTCTGGGGCAGCGTGGTGGTGGGCGTTGAGCGTCTGGCGGAAATTCAGGATGCCAACGCCATCTGTTTTGGTCACGGTGAAGAGGCCATGATGGCACAGGTGGAACGCAGCTCGTTATGGCAGGCGCTGCCGTTTGTGCGCCAGCACCGCTGGCAACGCGTGCCAGCGGTGTGGTTGTATGGCAGCACGCTGTCGGCAATGCGTTTTTGCCAGGTATTGCAGGATGCACTGGAGGCTCGTCATGACGCCAACGCCTAAGCGCTCTGGCGCGGTGCTGATAGTGGTCGGCATGCTAGCGGTGCTGCTGTTGATGATGGCCGTCAATCTGCGCCACGCATTGCCAGTGGCGACATGGTGGCAGGCCGTAATAAACCCCGAAACGGATGATTTGCGCCAACTGCTGTTCCATTACAGCCTGTTACCGCGCGTGGCGCTCTCGCTGCTGGTCGGAGCGGGGCTGGGGCTGGCGGGGCTGCTGTTTCAGCAGGTGCTGCGTAATCCGCTCGCGGAACCGGCTACGCTGGGCATTGCCACCGGTGCTCAGCTCGGGGTGACGGTTGCAACCTTATGGATGCTGCCGGGCGGCGACGTCGCGCAGCAGTGGATGGCGATGGCGGGGGCGCTCGGTATCGGCGTACTGGTGTTTGGCCTCTCATGGGGCAAGCAGATGTCGCCGATTACGTTGCTGCTCGCTGGCTTGGTGCTGAGTTTTTACTGTGCTGCCGTCAATCAATTACTGGTGATGTTTAACCATGAGCAGCTACAGAATCTGTTTTTGTGGAGCAGCGGCATGCTGAACCAGCAGGATTGGAGCCGCGTGGCGTTTCTCTTTCCCCGGTTGCTGGTGTGTTTTGCGCTGGCGTTGCTGCTGTTGCGTCCACTGACGCTGTTGGGACTGGACGATGGCGTGGCGCGTAATCTGGGATTAGGCCTGGTGCTGGCGCGCTTAACCACGCTTGGTGTTGCGATTTTTCTCAGTGCACAACTGGTTAATGTGGCGGGGATTATCGGTTTCGTTGGCCTGTTTGCCCCGTTGCTGGCTCGCATGCTGGGCGCTCGTCGCTTGTGGCAACGGCTCTGGCTAGCCCCATTGCTGGGGGCGCTGCTGCTGGGATTGACCGATCAAACCGTGCTGTGGCTGACCCGCATCTGGCGTGAAGTGCCGACGGGGGCGGTGACAGCGCTGATTGGTGCCCCACTGCTGCTATGGCTGCTGCCGCGCTTACGCACCACGCACCAGCCTGCATTGGCGCCAGCCGGAGACATTAACGCCGTGGCCCCCCGCTGGGGACGCTGGCTGTTGGCCGGGATAGTACTGTTACTGGTCGCTTTGGCGATAGCGCTGATGCTGGGTAAAGGCGCACAAGGCTGGCAATGGAGTCGCGGCGAGGAACTGGCGCAATTGTTGCCCTGGCGTTGGCCGCGCGCGGTGGCGGCACTGACGGCGGGCATGATGCTGGCGATGGCAGGGACACTGATCCAGAAACTGACGGCTAACCCGATGGGCAGCCCGGAAGTGTTGGGCATCAGCGCGGGGGCGGCGACCGGGGTTATTCTGTTGCTGTTCCTGATGCCGGGAGACACCAGCGCATGGCAGTTGCCCGCGGGCAGCGCGGGTGCGGCGTTAACACTGCTGGTGATGATCACCATCGCTAGTCGCGGTGGGTTTTCCACACAGCGCATGCTATTGGCCGGGATTGCTCTGAGTACCGCGTTTTCCACCGTGCTTACGCTGCTGCTGGCGAGCGGCGATCCGCGCATGAGCGGTGTAATCACCTGGATTTCTGGGTCGACATACGGCGTTGAACCTGAACAGGCGATCAACACCGCAGGTGTGGCTCTGGTGTTGGCGCTAATGGTGCCCTTGTGCCAACGTTGGCTGCGCATTTTGCCGTTGGGTAGCGTGACCGCCCAGGCGTTAGGCGTTGCTGTCACTCCAGTGCGCTTGCTGATTTTGCTGTTGGCATCGGTGTTGACCGCGATGGCAACCCTGACGGTAGGGCCACTCAGCTTTGTCGGGCTGATGGCACCGCATCTGGCGCGCATGATGGGGTTCTCCCGCGTGATCCCTCAACTTTGCTGTTCCGCACTGATTGGCGGCATATTGATGCTGTTGGCCGATTGGGCGGGACGCATGATCCTGTTTCCTAACCAGGTGCCTGCTGGCGACCTTTATCGGCGCGCCTTACTTTATTTATCTGCTGCGTAAACAAGCCCATTAACGACCTGTTGGCAGGGAAAACCTTGCCAACAGGTAAACCCTACTTACATATTAAATGCAAATCCTTATCACTATGATTCCTATTATCTAATGTCATATAGACTCGATAAGTAGATTTGTGCTTCAGGGGCATGACCATTGTCGGGCGTTAACCCGATGATAACCAGGTGAAACGGTGTCGTGTCAGCATGATGCACGCTTAAGGGATCGTTATGAAAGGAAAGATGTTTGGCTGCGCGAAGCCGGTTCAGACAATGGAATCGGTAAGCGGTTTTTCTGTTTTGGCGCTGTGTGTGGGCGCGGCACTGTGGCCCGCTCTGGCGGAGGCGGCACAGACCAGCACTGCGGTGGGTGACAGCACCTATCAGAGCGCTGCACAATCTGCCTCATCACCGGGTAAAAAGAGTGGCGACACGCTGGTGGTTACAGCCACCGGGGGGCTTTGTTGAATAAATCAGAACTTGTAACGACTGTGCCCCATCGGGTCGATTGTTACGTGATGCGAATACTGTTCGGCATTCCTAATAGCGTGATCCGGTTAAGCGCTTTGACCATCGCC
>NZ_JBPETA010000035.1:0-24790 GCF_051710365.1 Symbiopectobacterium sp.
GATTGTTAGTATGAATCATGAGAGTTACCTCGTGTTTTGTATAAGGATTGGACACCCATATCAAAACCGGTAACTCTCAACCTTGCAAGGTCCAGTGTCAGATCAAGTCGCGACTAATACAGCTAATCTTGTGAATTAGCCCGGTTCGCCGGGCTTACCCTTTAATCTTTTCTCTAGCACGTTCCACGCTCTCGATCGCCGCCTCAATTACAGCGTGCATGGCCTGAACATCATCAATAGTGTACGTGCCATCAATCATATCTGACCATTTTGCCAATGGAGGGCAAGCGTCGCCCGCCCCCAGACACGGACGCCACAGAAACCAGTTTACTCCGCTATCGTCTCGCTCGTCGCTGTTTAGCTTGCGCCGTTTTCGCTCCCTGCGCTGAGCTGCCAGAAAGGGCCAATATTTTCCTTTAGCGAACGCCCCAGTAATAACAGGTAGTTTTGTACCTGATCTTGAAACAGGTTTTCAGCTACCGGAATATTGTCAGCACCGCGCACAATATTGCCGTTTTTGATGCACAGTTCCTTTAGGCGATTCAGCGACAATGCATCCATGCTGGCCAGCGCTACCGCCAGCCCCATATCTGATGCAGTCTCACCCAGCGCAGGGAGCACACCGTTTTTGGTGGCGATTTGTAGCATTTCGAGTTGGTCTTTTGCTGACGGCGTAGCGCCTGTGTACATCACACCATCAACTTCAATTTCAATACGACGTCCCATTATTAGGTTTCCTCACTATCTGCAAATTCGAAAATAAACGATTCGTCCGATACGCTAGTTTTACCACCGCGTGTCATAGAGCCACGATTTACCAGGATGCCGTCAAAACCCAGCACAGTTTCGGCGGTACCGGTTTGAAAAAAACTGAATGTGGCATCCACACCCGTTTTTTCTACCGCGAGAATCTGGCGCACCTGGTCAGAACCGGGGATCAGATTGATGGTCAGGCGCTTCGGTCGTGTCTGGCTGTCCAGTCGTACAGAAGTTTTCCCGATGCCGCGTTTTAACGTGGCGCGCGGCTCCAAATCCTCGATTGTGATCGGCGGATCGGTATCACCGAAGTCATCAATAGGGATGCCGAATACCGTCAGGTTGGCGCCGTCGGCACCATACCGTTTCATTGTCATTGTGGTTACTCCACGTTGATGTTGATTTCAGCAACGTGACCAGCACGCGCCAGAATAACTAGCAGGGATGTCGGTGGGTAAACGCGCGCTTTACGCTGTGCTGATGTCAGGCTGAGAACATCCTTAGGTGAGGATCGCAGCACAAAACCAAATTGCGCCACTTTCGTTTGACCATCATCGGGATCGACATACGAGCCAGTACCCAGCACGCCGTTATCGAAAAAGCGTTTACACGTAGCTGAGACAGCCGACAACAGGCCAGCATAATCACGCGGTGTCAGCGCACGCTTAGAACCGGCATTCGCGATGTAATTGTAACCGCCCACCTGAATGTGGTTTTTCAGCACATCAAGATTGACTACATCATCAATAAATTCACCGTAGGACGACATCGATTTGCTGTTGATGACTCGGCTGTTGTCCGTTGAACCGGCCAATTCAATCTGAGTGAAAAATACCGCGTTTTTCGCTTTCAGTGCGTTGTAGGCGCTGGTGGTCAAATCGTCACCTCTTACGCCGGGCAAGACCTGATATTCACCAGTAATAGCCGTATTGATGCCTGTCGGCCGGAATTTGTGGAATGCCGCCGCCAGCTGCACCATAGCGTATGCCTGTGATGCTTCAGCGGTAACGGACGCCGCTGATTTGTATCCTGCGAATACATGTCGGTTACCTTTCGATTTCAGGGTGGAAATCACATCATTAGTAACGTTCTGGTCAATGATGTTATCTGCGCTAAAGGTGAACCATAGCGGGTGGCTTGCGGCATCCGACCAGTCCGATAAATCCGGCAGAATTGCCGCTGTCACATCGGCGTTCTTGAGGAAGTAGTGATAGCGCCAGATGCGATCATTCGCGCTGTTGATGATTTCCAGCAGCGTATCGGTCGCGTTCTTCATCCACACGGTAATGGTTGGCGGTTTCGGGATGTTCGCGAAATAGCGGGTTGCAATACGGTAAATGTCACTGTCCGTTTTAAAATCAGCAGCAACATCAGTTACGGAGATGTAATCGCGGAACGTATCAACCGCGAATGTCACTCCAGCAACCAGATCCGCCGCATCAGCAAACACTATCGCGCTGGAAAAATCAGCATATCCCAGCCCTGCTGGTTTTAGCAGTAGATTGATCGGGATAATGTTATCAACTGGATAGGCCATCGGGATGTTTACCCCTCATTGGTAAATTGAACGTCAAACCCTGCGGCGCGCAGTAGTTCGTAAGAAATGGTTTGCTCAATGAAAAGATGAATATCAGCTTGCCAGCGCGGCTGTATACCTGCCTGCAAAATTCCGGTGAGGTTCCGGCATGTGCTGACGTTGCGCCAGGCTATTTCATTGCGGTAAAGGAATTCACTGACGGGCTGGCGGAAATTGGCATTATGCAACCGCATAATTGCGGTATCTGCCCCCTCATTGAGGATGTTCACGGATAAAATGAACTCCATCGATGTGGCGACGGTTTCGCGCAAATCCTGCCACTGTTCAAGATCGGGATCAGCTTCTGCTGTCGCTGTAGTTAATTCTCGCCGCCGCTGCGACCAGCCGTATGCGCGGATGGGGATGGGTTTATAGGTGGCATACAGGCCGGTTGGCGCGTCTCGCCCCTGATCGGCGAGAATTACCGTTTCAACACCGGATGTCAGCGATACCAACTGCTGAAATACACCGTACAGATCGTCGATGCTCTCCATTACCCCTTACCTCGGTAGCGCTCAACGACAGCGCGGCAGAAATTGCGCCACGGCCGGTTATCGCACGACATCACCCGCCACTGACGCACTGTCTGCCCGTCGCTGAAATCCAGCAGGTCGGCGAACTTGCCATTATCGTCCGGGTAGAGGTAATTAACGCCGTCGTTGATATGCACCACCCGCGCGTCCTGTGGATTAGTCGTGCCGCCAATTCCCATCAGCATCTGCATGTCTTTCCACTTTGCTGGCTGGACGTTGACGCGCGTTAGCGGGATTGTTTCACCTGGTTGCTGCTCCCAGCGTCCACCGGGTCCGGTATAGTCACCGGCACCAGCGCGAATGATCCGCACACCACCATCAATGGGGGAATTAAACGTCGAATCGACATGGCCTTTCATGTCCAGACCGTTACCGAACATCGTCAATCCTCCACAACGTACGTGATGGTGCCGGCGAGGGTACCGTGATTTATCAGCGGGGTGGACGATCCCTTTTGGCGTACGGTGGAAGGGGCATTGGCTGGTTCTATTCCGGCTTTAATCGCCTCTCGGCAGTACCCAACAGCCTTTTCACCAATCGCATCTAACATCTGAAATGCAGTGATTTCACCACGAGTCACAGCGCCAGTAAGAGAACGAAAAGCCTTTTTGATATTGTCCTGATTCTGACGAAGTGGAACGCGAAGAAACGATCGCTCAGGAATGTTGATGGTGTGCGGACCGGTAACACCCAGTTGCATAAGCCCCTCACCGCCTTTCATGAACCGCACCTTTCCTGCTACTGCATCTTTTTCATTACGGTAGCCGTAACTGGTGCCGCCAGGATGGCGGATAGTGCCGCCGAACTCATTCACCGCACCAATAACAACCAGCGGCGTACCATCCTCGCTATTACCAGAGCCAGCGGGTAGGCCAACCAACACCCGTCGCTTTGCCATTACGCGATCCTGAATCTGCTGGAGCTTCTGCGCGATTTTGTTTCCGCCGCGAACCTCTGCATTGAGTTTCATATCATTACCCCGCCTGTTCCCGCACGGCGACGCAGGCGCATGAACTCCACGCCGTATGTCGTCAGCGGCAAATCACCGTTAATCGCCAGGTCATCCATCGTCACGGATGGCACAGCAAACGATGTTGATTCATCCCCAACAGACTTACCGGAAATCGCATATGCCGCGCCGACATCACCACCAGCAGAGCGCTGACGCATAACCAGACGATGTGCAGCAAACGCAAACATGCCGCGTTTTTTGATGCTGGCCACCGGCCCATTTGGATATCGCCCCCAGCGTTTGCCGGTTTCCGCATCACCCTCAGCAAGTGCGGTAATTACCCCCGGATCCGGCCACGCTGTTTCGTCGCTGAATTCGGGGTAATAGGCACGAAAATCAACAACGATTTGCGTAGTGATTTCCATTATTACCCCCATAAAGCAAAACCCCGCCAGATTGACGGGGTTTATTCTGTTGCGACGGCGTCACCGCCAGAGTCCGGCTTGTTTGCCAGTGCCTCATCGATGGCCCGTTGCAGAGTCTCCGCGCTGGCCGCTGAAGGGGCTTTTTTCCCTAACAGCTCCTCATACTGCTCACGTAGCGCGGTTTTGTCTGGTTCACCGCCAGAGTCCGGCTTGTTTGCCAGTAGTGGCTTGATATCGGCTTCATCATGCTCGGCGCGAATCATGCCTGACTTAACAAACAGATGCTCACGAAAATCCCCAGATACCAGCGCAGAGTGCCCGCGCTGGATAGTAACGCGCTGCCCGATGGCCGCATCAGTGACGGTTACCGGCGCAGTGTGTAAATTGTGTAATTCAGCCATCTTACTTATACCCCATCAACATAGTGACCAGCTTTCGGGATGCGCCACTCAGTACCACCGGTGCGCAGAATTGCCGGAACCTTAAAATTCACATTATCTGCCGTGGCCGGAGCCAGGAAACGCAGTGGCATAACGTCGTGACCTTTAACGATACGGATCTCTTTCTTGTACACCGCCATGCGATCCGCGCCAGCGACACCCGCTCCTTTCAGCAGAATGTCATCTTCAAACGTGACATCAGGGAAGTTAGTACGCAAGAACTGCAACAGCGTTACGTTTGACGCGTTCTGAGTAGACAGCAGTGTACGCGCCAGCAACTGGAATTGTGCAGGCGGCAGCACAAACGTATTTGGCCGATGAACGGTTAGCGTATTATCCAAATACACGGTGTTGTACGCGTTACCGAAGAAATCAATAATCGGTTGCGTACCGTTCGTCGGAATAGCGGCCACCAGCGCAACAAGGGGCGATGCCGCCACTTCAACTGATACATTCGGACTTGTATATAGCCCCTCGCCTACGCCTTTATCGCCCAACAGGTAGATTTTATTCAGTCCCTGCTCAACGACATCACGTACTGCCTGACCGCGCTCTGCATCCAGATTGACGTTGTTCAGCATCGCGAATCCGATCTCTTCAATCGAATACGTGTAGCCAAGCGCCGCCGTAGTGATGTCTTTGAAGCCTTGCGACATTGCAATATCAACAGTCTGCACATCAGTAGAGTTTGGACCGAATAATTGCAATTCACCGCGTGAATCGATAGAGCGGAACATCACCGCCTGCGCCCAATCGGGTGCGCTGTTGTCCAATGGCAGCAATGTGCCGTATTTGAACTGCGGGTACTCGATGCGGTAGATCTCCGATTCGATATGCGCAGCCTGGTTCACCAAGAATGACAGCGCCGAAACTGGGCTGACGTCAAATACGCTCTTTGGCATGTCAATTTTCCTTTATTAAGCGCTTACGTTCAGAATACCGTCAACGCGGATTTCACCCACTTCACCGGCAGTAACCGCATCAACCCATTTAACCTGGTTGAGCACCAGTAAACCCGCACCAGCACCTACTGTCAGCCGCCCCTGATTTTCGCCTGCCGTCAGAATGACGCTCACGGGCTCACCCGCCTCGGCACCATCAATACACAGTGCAAACATGCCACCACGACGCAAAACGGATGCGACGCTATAGACGGCATAGCCTGTGACGTAATTTGCAGGGTTGGCGGGCGGGGTTGGACTGGATGTAGCCATTGAGCGAACAGAGAAACCGATGATATCGGCAGCGGTCGTTGCCGTACCAACTGGCGCACAACTACGTTTCTCGGTACCACGAATTACAGCGCGCCCAAACTGTACCAGCGCCGTTTCCACTTTTCGGGACACAACTTCAACAACATCCGTCGTCGAAATCTGCCCCTCATACGCCTTACCGCGATAAAGCGAAAAACTATCTTGAGCAATACCCATTATTTGTCCCCCTGAATGCCGTAACGCTTATCAAGCCATGACTGACGAACGCTATCGCGTGTTGCCTGCCCACCACTCGATTTGGCGCGATTCATGTCGCGAGTGAAGCCGTCAAGAGAATCGTTAGAACTTTTATTCTCTTCCTCTTCTTCATCCTCGTTTTCACGACTTTCCTCTTCCGCGTCAAAGTAAGCCGTAACATACGCATCAGGGGCTTTGTCCCACGAATCGTACTTACGGCACTTAATCCCTGCGGCATCCAGCGCAGTGCGCTTGATTTTCAGCGGTTCGAGTGAATCACAGGAGAATTTCTCACCCGCGATTTTCGCAGCGGAATCACGGACAGACACAACCTCAGCGATAAGCCTGGAAATCGAATCTTCGGAGGTTTTCTCCTTCAATTGTTCGATCTCTTCATCTTTTGCGTCGGATTTGGCTTTTTCCTTTTCCAACTCCTCTTCAGTCTGGTCTTTCGCCGCCTCGGCTTTTTCTTTCTCTTCCTCGGCATCCTTTACGCGCTTTTTCAGACTGTCAAAGCTGGCCTGAATCAGTTGGGCGGTTGCCTCTTCTGCAACCGTCGCGTGGACGCCAGAATCCAGCACAACTTTAAATGGCATGGGGTTTTCTCCCGTCGGTTTAGCATCGAATAGTCGCGCCTTGAGGCCAGCGCGAGCCTGGTCACATAACGCGATGTGATTAATTTTGATGTCACGTTGAATGAATTCGTATGGCGTACCATCCGGCGCGGTGCCGGGCGTTTCGTCATACTCGGATGTATAACCGGCTGACAGTTCAGCTTTACCAGCGTCGATCTCATTGATGGCGTGCTGGTCTTTAATCAGCAAATCAACGACGACAAAATCACCATCCTGCCGACCGGGCGATATTGCATGTCCGGCCGTCACCTCCTTGAACGTAGTGGAATCCACCAGGTCATCGGGGTGATCGATAGTGACGTCCATGTTGTCGTAGCTCTCGAGGCTACTGAGTTTAAAAACCTCCTCAGGTGGGCGATAAACATTAACGATCTGACCGGGTGGCCTGTCCGTTAGCCCCAGTTCGGACGCCAGATATTGCTGGATACCGACGCGAGCAACCCGCCCGGGGACTTTTAAATAGCCTTCGGGGGTAATTTCTCGCTGGGATGGAACGGGAAACGCCACGCGGTCACGAATAGTGATCCGCATGATTAATCCTTAGTAGTCGAGACCTTTGATTTGTGGAATGGCGTGGCAGCGACACCCAATGTGCGCCCTGCCGGGGAAGAGGTCAGTTTGACCGTTATATTTCGCCCCGCGTGACCAGAGATAAACGCCAGCACCCATGCCAACATCTATCCGTGAGATAGCGAAACACGATATTTTGGCGAGTGGATATTTCCCAGCAGGGTTGCCGGAAACTCGCACGTCTTGTGACTTTGACCAGCGAAAGCGGATGTCAGCCTGAATTTTTGCCGTCTGGTCACGCGCTATCAGATGTGCGCGGTTGTATGCGGTTCCCGTGCTGTGTTGCAGATTACGAACAATTGTTGTAAGTGAATCGCCGCGCAGGATGCCGTCAAACACCTGCATCTGGATATCTTCGAAATAATCAGATGACAGCGATTTGATTAGCGCAACATTGCTCTCTATTGACGCATCGACATAATCAACCAGATTTTCGTTAACCATCAGCGCAGTCATGTCGATGCCGATGGCGCGGTTTATCTGCTCGACAAACGCCTCGGAACTGGCCGACTCAGCACGACTAACAACGCGTTGAGATAGTCTCTCAGCGTTGCGCTGAAACACCGTATTCATGAATCGCTCTGACGCCTGCCGAGTGGCCTCTTTCAGAATGTCAGTGAGGTAACTGTCTGCCGTGTAGTTTCGGCGCAGTACCGGCACTAACGCCTCATCAACCGCCTGTGCCATCTGCCGGACAATATCGCGCAGTTGTGCCCGGTAAAATTTCTCCGCGTCGTCATTCGGCTTGATTGGACGGATCGGAGCTCGGCGGCGTATTGGCGTTTTCGCCAACAGCGTTTGCAAGTTCTCCAAGTTTGAATTGGTAATCACCGTCCCGTTCTGCCTTTTCGTCGGCTTCGAGGTGGGTAATATCAGATTCATCGATACCATAAACGCCTTGCTCCATTAACTTACGGGCCAACTGCGACGGCCTAACAACGCGTTGCTGTAGGCGAATATCATCAGCCTGCGCATCTGCCAGTCGCTGAGCCGACAATTCGGTATCAGTGGGCTGCGCCAACGGTGCGAACTCGAAATCAAGGCCATCAGGCATGGATCCCAGCGTTGAACGGATCAGCACTTCATCAATGCGTTTTAAGAACGGACGATACTGCGATTCCTGCCCACCTCGAATGGTGTTGTAATAGTTGTTCATGTCGCCCTGCCCGCTATCGCCCAACCCCTTCGCTTGAATGCCAAACAAGCGCGTCATAGGGATGCCCGCCGCACCAGAGGTCCACTCCATGAGTGCGTTTAGGATTTCACCAAGCCCACCGAACGAAATTTGTTTACGCTCAAAGGCCTCCTTCGTATCCAGTAGAGCCAGGCGGTAAAGCGATTTCATCATGCCAAAGATGTTGTATCGTCTGGCAATGGTGTCATCCATATCACCCGAGGCTAAGTCATTTGACAGATTTTCCCGGTTGATAACATCAATGTTTGCCTCTTGAATTAACGCGGCCACGCCACTTTTAGCGGAAACGGCGTCTTTAACGTCCTCTAAGCAACGACGTAAACGGCTATCATCCCACCCACCATTCACCATCCGTAAACGCATAGGAAGCGGCGCACCGGGAGCTTTTACAAAATGACTGTAATGGATCTGCTGAGTGCCACCGTTTACGACAAAATAATCCGGCAGCATGTAATTTTCGGCCAACGGGTTAGTAACGTTAAACGACTGACCGTTGATGAACATGCGATCGAGCACCAGCAAGCGCTTTAACGAACCTTGCTTGATTTTCTCCACTTTGAGAGGTTTATTGAAGGGCTGGTCGGTGATCATCAGCACACCAGCACCACCATACACGCCAGCCCATTTAAACGCATCCTGCGTCACGGACTGAACGTTATAGCGCTTCTCTGCTTCACGAATGGCAGTCGCATCATCAGAGGCAAACTCCCTCCATTCACGGGTTGAATCATCTACCGGAATATCAATGATGGAGCGGGCGATCCAGTTCTCTATGTAGGCGGCTTCCAGCTCCGCAAAATCCTGCATCATGCCAAACATGAAGCGGTTGAAGCTTCTACGATCCCGTTCCGTTCGCATGCCGGTCATCATGTTAGCCAGACCATCATTGCTAACTCTGATCCTGGGCTTTCCGCCGTATTTACTCTCGGTCATCGTTAAACCCATCCCCACCCGGCACCAGCGCCGGAAATTAATTCGATCTCGATCGCGTCCATGAACGTGTCGAGAATGTCATCGTTTTTGTGGCTGTCATCTGCGGAGAAATCCGCGCATTCCGCGAGTGCCGGCATAACCCAATCAGTTCGTGCGGCCACGGTTCCATCGGAGTAATACACCTGGTCGATTCGCTGGCCGTCATCGGTTAGCAATGCGGGGATGAATACTGTCCCCGTCTTGATTTGAGGAACCGTATTCAGGCATCGAATTAACTTGTTTTGCCCTGCGCCGCGCGGGATTTCCAGAACGGGGAGTGATTTGCGTTTTTTCAGCGTGGTGATCAGGCCTTGCCCTGCCTGCTTGTCCTCAATCCCCATGTGACGTAATGGCGCGGGTCGTTTGCGGTCAAATGGTCGCCATTTCTCCCACAGCTCAATCGCCGTTTTTAACAGGTCTTCTGGGTCCCACTTCCCGCGAACGCTGTCGATGATGTAGAGGTTTCCGTCAATACCCATGCCCACCAGCGTAAAAACGGTGTAGTCGTTGAAATCTTCGACCTTACCCGAGTTGGTATCGACATAGACGGCGCGGTGCGTGAGCTGCGGCAGATGCGTGTAACGCTTGAACCAGTCGGTATCAATCAATCCGCCAGTGAGTGCACGCGGGCGCTGCATGTACTGAGACAGGAACGTGTATTCATCACGCTCCCATAGAAGCATCAAATCGCCGACGTATTCATTTACAGGCCAGTACGACCAGTAGCGAACGCCACCGACAACGACGCTCTCAGTGTTCTTAACAGAGAACCAACACAGCGACCGCCACGGCTCCGGCAGCGAATCGATGTACTCTTCGCTAACCAACGCAGGAATTGTGACGTGATGGAAATCAACACCCATTCCACCCGCGAGCATGAAGCCGGTTGCGTCGTTGGTATGTAATCGCTGCTGAATGCTAACGAACGGCGACGGATGATCTTTCGATTTATCGCCTCGGCGTGAGCGAATCGTATTCACTAACAGGCGGTTGGCATTATCACGTTTGGTACCGGAAAACATATCTTCCGGTTTGTTATAGTCATCGAGACAAACGAAACCGGAAAAGTCGAGGCCGGGATAACCACCACGACCACCGGTTATCTGCCCACCACTGGATCGAGAGACTGTTTCACCGATAGTACGCCCTCGGCCATTGATGACCTGCCATTCCTCAGCCTGATTTACGCCGAACTTACACGGCCATAGCGATTGGTATTCAGGGCTCGCGATAATGTCACGCGTGCGGCGTGAGTTACGTTTTACTAGCGTGTCAGCAAATGAAATATTGAGATTACGGAATCGCCTGAGCTTTTCCGTTTGCACCAGCATGTTGATATAAGCTGGTAGGTGGACAGAAACGAACTCGGTTTTTGTACCGCCCGGAGGGACGTTAATGATCAGGTTTCGGGGCTGCAACCTGCCAGCCACCAGGTCATCAATTTTGCTGGCCATCATTTTATGATGCCAGTTCACCAGCAGGCGATCGCCTTGCAGCATTTCAAACCAAATGCGGGTGAAATTCAGGAACGATTTTTCAGACCTGGATTTCAATGCTACCCGAGCGGGGAAATCCATATTTTCCCATTCGAGTAACTGTGACATTTTTCAATCCCAATTTTTGCCCGCTTTGAGGGCTATTTAACATATGGTCCTTTTGCGCACCACGCGATCGGCGCTCACACCAAAATCGCCACGAGAGCGTTAAAAGTGTTGGTTTTCTCGGTAATAAATTGGAGTTTTAGACAACAACATTTTGATAACAAAACGCCGCTATTACAGTTCGAGCAAAACGACAAATGAAACCGATTTTTCCCTGTGTTTCCTCTGGTACAGTCAATCCAAATCGGGCAGTTGATTTTCTAACGCTGCTTGTGCCTTTGCGTAATCCTCTGGCGTGTAATTCACCTGGTTGATCGGGCCGCCATCGGCACCTGTCAACTCAGTGCGGTTTTTCAGCATGCCAAGATGCTGAGCAACCATCTTAAGAGCATCATCCTGATTGCGGGTGATGACCTCCAGACCAAACTTACCTTCTTTCACGCCAGCATATAGCCGACGAGCAGCGCCGCGCAAATCTCGCGTATCATGAAAATACGACCTGCTAACACCCATACCGTTACAGCGTGGACATTCAGGATTTGGATCGAGCTGAGCATCAAAGCCATAGCCGCCATTGTCGCGCGGCGCAGGCTTTTTCTTTTCTTTAGCCTCGTCGGTAGCTTCATCGAACTCTACAACATCACGCCACTGATATTGAAAACCGAAGCCCCAGCAGTGGCGGCAGCACAGGCGACGCAACTCAGTAATCTGATTAACGTCAGCAGTTGCAATCTCCCACCACATTTTCAACACGTCATCCTGCGTGATCTGGGTGCGGCGTTCCCGCGCTTCCAGTGCGTCGCGGATAGCTCGGTTTACCTTTAAATTTCTATAAAGGATCGACGCGGCAGCGTAAGCCTGCTGCCCTTCACATTTGTACCCTGCCCGTTTGTATGCAACCACTCTGTTCATGTCGATCAGGTACTCATTCACGAACTTAGCCTGCATGTCATTAAGCCCGTACTCATCGGGGTTTAGCGTCCATTCAACAACAGCGTTTTCAATTGGCGATAGGATTGAATCAATTTGATTTTCAATTTGCCGAGTTGATTTTTTTGCGCACACTTTCGGTTGCGCAGTGCGCAATTTTTTCTGCGCAGTTTTTTGCGCACTCTGCGCAATGGTTGGCTTCTTAATATAACGACGGGCAGATGTGTAATTCAGTCCCTGCGCTTCACACCAGTCTTTGGGGGAAATGCCGGTTTTGGCATGATCGGACAGGAACCGTTGCTGAAGCTCGCCCCAGTCCGGTTTTGCCATGGTTATTTCCTTTCTTGGCGCAGGTCTTCTGTTTGCCGAATGCTTCGCTTGTCGGCGTTACACTTCTCGATAACGGTCAGCAGCACTTCATTCAGCTCTACGCTCTTTCCGTAGGGCATTTGATGAGGAATTCCCGGCGCTGGACAGTCCTGAAGTAGTTCAGCGGAGATCGGCACGACGGGTGACATTACGTATTCTCTCCGCGTGCTCTCGCAGCTTGCTAACGACATCATCAGAAACAGGCCAAATAGCACACTCATCAGTCGATAACTTTTTACGAATGTAAACCACGGCATTTTCCGACCGCCACTGTATCTGCTGTTTTTCATCAGCGTTAGCCCGAATAATAGCGTTGAATATGCGCATCGACTGGATCACATTTCCAGCGATGGTTTCAGCCTGCTGTTGTTTCCGCTCTGCTGCTTCGAGGTCTTTCGCTTTATCACTGTATTTATCGTGGTAGTAGTAGACACCGAATGACAGCGCAGAAATGAGGGCTGCGAGAGCCGCGTAAAAATATAGCTTCATGCGCCCAGCCCCCAGCACGAAAGCTCTGATTCCTGATCACGCCGCTCTATCTGCCCGTAACAGTTGTTGGCGCGGATACGGCAATCTTTGCCACCATCCCAAATCCAGCGCTTAATCTCTTTACAGGCACCAATCAGATCGCCTGCATTCAATTTGCGGTAGAACGTTGAGGTGAAGCAGTTACCGGGACCGATATTCCACGGGCAAAACGAAGCAATGCCAACTTTCTGAGGCTCGGTAAGCGGCACTTTAACGTTACGGTCCACCCAATCGAGCGCCTTTTGCTGTTCTGCGGCATCAATCTTTGCGCACTGCTCGGCGGTCAGCTTCATGCCCTTCACTACCGGCTTGCCGTCTACCCGCGTCACACCACCGCAAATCGTCCAGATACCGCCGCCGTCAGGATAGGCATTCGAACGCACGCCCTCTCTTTCAGTCTGGAATTGCGCCATCATGACAGGTGCTAATGCACCGGCAGCAATAAGCGCCAGCATTGCCGCACTGAGTTTGCTTGCTTTTGACATCACGCCCCCCCCTTTTTCCCTCAACTGGTATTCCTTTCTGCGGTAGTACCAGTTGATAGCAAAAGTGCCAATAGTGCAGACCATACCAACAATAATCGCCCAATCACCGAGCGTTAACCCGGCAACCTTATCTGCAAGCAACCATACGCTTTCTTTTGTTGATGCGGCGTAGGCTCTGGCAGACGCGCCAAGGCCCATTAAGCCCGTCCCGGTTCCGTATGAAAGCCTGCTGTAGATAGTGCTCATTCGTGTCATAACCTCAGCTCCCGGCAGGGATGGCGCTGTGTGATTTCAGGGAATAAAAAACCCCGACGAACGCCGAGGCTTAGAAACGAGAAAACCCGCACTGTTGGCGGGTTTCTGAATTTGTCTTTTTTTTTGCCGTTCGGCGCTATGACAGGGGTACTGATGCAATGCATCTCGCGAATACCCCTGTCGTATCGCCGGAAAGCAAAAACCCCGCATTGACGGGGCTTTCGAATTTGTCAGATTGTCGCTTCTCATCGCTGCCATCGTGGCGCAGCTCTGCCAAGTATGAATTGATTATCTGACTTTTTGGGTAGATTTCAATACATATCCAGAAAAATAGCACCAAAAGCTAAAAAACTTCTAATTACTGTTCAGACAAAAGCGTCCTGGCTGACAGGAACACCCTAGCTCTGAAAATTTGCAAACACCACTTAACGCGCTCCCTGGCCTTCTCCTGTGTTAACCACGGCGCGATCACCTGCAACTCACGGGTAATGTCCGAGATTTTTTTTCGAGTCGTATAATACTGAATGCCAACCAAATAGACGGGATCGCTCGCATCCAACGCCAGCAATACGCATTGCTCAACAAAATTGACATCATCATTATGAAGAGCCTCGTCAATTACACTGACGGGAGTCTGTGGCCAGAGAATGCTATGAGCCCGATTCATTGCCTGCTGCCCTCTAAGTCCTTCTTCTCGAGCCTGGTTCAGCGCAACAGTGAAGCGCTCCAACGCCTTATCTGACCAGTTGCGCCCTCTAAGCACATTCCAGCAGGCATGCCCTCTCGGCATCCGGGGTGCGGTTTTACCTCCCACACCTTCACCCCATGTAGTGAGCAATGATTTTATCCAGCCAGACTGGACGCTGGTTAATGGCGTAAACCTTCCCAGATAACTTTTACGCGGCGCAGTGGCTATAATTCCCAGTCCTGCATGATGCTGACGACGTTGGCGTGGGGTCACGCGGCCTCCTCAATAATAATTTGCCCAACCTCTCCCCATATTTTTTATACCCGACCATCCCAAACCCGGCTATCGTCATCGAAAATTGCATCGAGCAATGCTTTTTCCAGGTTGTCTTTGTCGGGTTTCTGCTGGTGGGGCATACCGTTCATTTCGGCGCGTCGTTTCTTGCTCCAGCTCGCGGGCATCGGCAACACAAACGTGACGTGCCAGCCGCTTTCCGGCAGCGTGATTTTGTTCAACCGGACTTCATCGCAGAATGCGCGGTACCGGAGTACCGGTGGACGCTTTTGCCATTTGTCACGTTGTGTTTGTCGTGGTTTACCAATGGGCGTGATGTTGTAGGTTTTCATGCGGGCACCACCAGGCCCATACGGGCAATCTGAATAACGGTTAGGACGATGGCGCGGTCCATAAGCTGACGGCGTTCCTCTCGAGTGAGGTTCTTGCCGTTGTCGATTTGCGTATGGCATGTAACGCAAAGCGCAGCGCTGGCGCAGTCATCAACTTTTATGCCAATGCCCTTCCCCTCGTTTCGATGCGCAACCTGCGTGCCCCAGGCACCGCACAGAACGCACTGTTGAATACTGCCCACGGCAGCCAACCATTTTTTGTTTCGGTAGGTGGTTCTCATGCCGCGAACTCCATCAACTGATATGCGGCGTTCTCTGCCTCTTGTGGCGAGCGGAATGATTTCGACAGGATCCAGCGCCACAGCACATCAAGTGCGGCGCGGTAGAGTTGCTGAAACTCGGTTTCGTCCATGCTGGCGAATGAGATACTTCGGGGATGGCGGCGCAAGGTGCCGTCAGGGAGTTGAATAGCGTCGTAGTGTCCTGCTTCGACTGTTACCCACGCCCGGTACGCGTCGAAAGATTTGCAGATGCTGATGCTGCCAACGCGCCGATCGGCAATACGCTCCAGATACTGTTCGGCAGCATCCAGCAATGCACCAGTGTTGCCGCCAAACGTCGCCAGAAATCTCGCGTACCCAGTAACCAGCCTGCGCTCGTTGGACGAGATAGCGCCGCCAGTTGGCTCCCAGTATTCAAAGCCGAGATTTAGCAGTGAGAAAAATTTTCGATGAAATGCGGGGTTGCGTACCTGCTTGAACTCGGCCACCAGCACAGCGCCGAGGCGTACTTTAGATTGCAAAAAATCGCTGGTCTCGGGCGTTGCCGGGATCAGGATTCCTGAGGAGTGTTTTATCAGTGATAATTGCGCCATTGGTTTCGCTCCAGTGGCGCAGCAGGTGCCGGGTGTTCAGGCCGACGTGGATATTATGGCGAACTGATTTTGAAAAATCAAAGCCGTTGTATTGGCGAGAAGCATTCAGAACGGTAGACATTGCTGACCGCCGCCCTGCTCTATCTTCAAACCATGTTGATACTTGTTCTGGTAACTGGCCCAGTGTGCACGACGGATGATCGATGCCTGCTCGTCAGTCATGCAGGGTTCAGGTATGGCACAGTCTTTCCGGTGTGGTGCCACGCGGATAGCTTTACCAACACGGTATATCGCTTCACAGATTGGGCAGTGGTCCGTTGAATCCATGCCGCTGCTCTGTTCGTGCCAGAAGATGTTTTCCTGCCAGGTTGCACAGGCTCGACACATAGGCGCGTCACAGGTATGCATCTTGCGCGGCATGCCTGTCATCATGCCGTTTTCATCCTCGTCAGCGTCATAGCCAAGAATACCATCGCATAACAGGGTTGCAGGTGCGCCACAGAACATGCAGTTTTGCTTTTTCATGCGGCCACTCCCTGACGTTCAACGCACATTTCCGGCAGATTTGCGCGTACCAGCGCCTCAGCGAATGGAGGCGGCACCGCATTGCCGCAGCGAGCGACCTGCTTGTCCTTGGCGTATTTCACACCACGATAGTCCTGGTCAATGATGTACCACTCGGGGAAACCTTGAGCGGCGTAAAGCTCATGCGGCTGTAACATACGCATGCCGATATCGACAATCTGATAATCAATACCCTCGACGGTGACCAGTCCAAATCGGTCGCGGCTGACAACGGTGTGCATTGGATCGTTGATATCAACGCCTTCTTTCTCGTTGCCGTAATATTTCAGCAGGAACGCCCTAACCTCGCCAAAATGGTTGCCGCCGGCCGTAACGGTTTGCAGTTTCAACGTCGACGGTGATCTCCATCGGGCGAAGACGTGTCATTAACGGGATGTAGAAGCTGTTGCGGGTATACTGCACCATTAGCTCCACCTTACCTTTAGTCTGTGCCCTGAAGGGGCGGCACAGCCGGGGAGAGAAGCCCATCTCTTTGCCGAACTGCCACAGGGAAGGATGGAAGCGATGCTGACCGGGCTGGTATGCATCGCGCTGCAATACCACCGTTTTCATATTGTCGTACAGCACTTCACGCGGCACGCCACCGAAGAAGCTGAACGCATTACGGTGACACGCTTCCAGCGTGTCGTATCGCATATTGTCGGTGAATTCGATGTACAGCATCCTGCTGTATCCCAGAACTGCAACGAACACATGAAGTGGTGATTTGCCATTACGCATGGTGCCCCAGTCAACCTGCATCTGCCGTCCGGGTTCTGTTTCGAAACGCACGACTGGCTCTGTTTGCTGAGGTATAGTTTGAGTGCGAATGAACTCCCTCAGGATTGTTAGCCCTCCACGGTAACCCAGCTCCATTATTTCTCTTGCGATAACCGTCGCCGGGATTTTATAGGGATGTGCATCGGTGAGCCGCTTACAGATGTAATCGCGATATTCATCTAGAAGAGAAGATGATGTCGGACGTGGTGAATACCGGGGCTTATCTGATTTGGCTTTCAGGTGCCGCCGGACAGTGTTGCGCGAAAGGCCGAGTTCCTTTGCGATAGCCCGGATGCTCATCCCCCCGCTTGTGCAGAACTTTAATTTCCATACGAATCTCAAAAGTGATCATAAGCTCCTCTGTATTCAGAGGAGCAGATTAACCCCTGGATCAGTTTTGCACCGTTGGTAACACCATGTGACGGCTTTCCCATCGCAACGCATCACCATGAAAAAGCGTTTGCGGATGGTCGGCGCGCCATAATCACAGGCACGCAACTCGCGGTAATCAACGTTATACCCCAGTCCGCGAACCAACTGCTGTCCTCGCGCGCTGTTCTGCTCAATACCCAGTAATTCACATGCTTCGGCCAGTGCGGGATGATCTGCTGGAATCCCACCAGACAGCATGCCGCAGAATGCTTCGAACGTTTCTCCTGAACGGGCTGGATCTGGATAGCTACGCTCTGGATAAACAGGTCCAACGAACGTAGCCACTAGTTTTTTCGGTAAGTCTGGCTTCGAAGGTTCGGTGATTAATGGTCCCTATGTTTTAAACTCTCCGACATTCTCCAGCATCATCACACGCGGTCGCACTGCCAGTGCCCAGCGCAACACAATCCACGCCAGACCGCGAATATCTTTGCTCACCGGCTTACTGCCCTTGGCTTTAGAAAAGTGGCGACAATCAGGACTAAACCATGCCAACTTCACCGGACGGCCAGCGGTCGCTGTAACTGGATCGATATCAAACACCGATTCGCAATAGTGCAGCGTATCCGGGTGATTCGTGGTGTGCATGGCGATCGCGTTCGGGTCGTGGTTAATTGCAATATCAACGCTGCGACCAATTGCCATCTCGATCCCGGTAGAAGCTCCGCCGCCACCAGCAAAGTTATCAACAATGATTTCTCTCACGCGTAATTCCCCATGGCGTTGGCCAGCGAACGGGCAGCCTTGATGATTTCCGGTACCGGCATTTTTTCCAGCCACATGCGGTTGATATGTAAGCGGCGCTGGTGGTGCGCTGGTAATTCTCCGGTGCTTTCAACCTGTGAATAGACCATTTCAACTTCAGCTGGCCATACGGTTTCGGGAACGTCCACCAACAGTATCGCTTCAAGTTCGACAAGGCGACGTGTGGCATATTGCAAAAGCGCTACGGCACCATCATCCGCCTCAGGTTCAGTACTGTCTTTGAGAAAGCAGATCCAGTGCGTATCAGAGCGCTTGCCGGATTTATGTCCTACCACTGGCAAATGCTCAGTCAGAGCTAAAATCTGGCTTACAGGGATGTGAGTTTCGTTCCACTTGAACACCAAGGTGCACGATGGGCGTAGAACACGAAATGCCTCGCTAAATCCAGCGCGTAGATCATCACGCCACGTTTCCTTGTCCAGCACACCGTACTTGGCGCGCATGTAACTATCGTCACCAGCACGGGCCAGATGCGGCGGATCGAATACCACCGGGCTAAATACATCATTGGCAAACGGCAGCGCGCGAAAATCAGCGATAACGTCAGGCGCGATTTCCAGCGTCCGACCATCGCAAAGCGTGTGCGTTTCCTTTCGAATGTCGCTAAATACAGCGCGGGGATCGGTTTTATCAAACCAGAAAGCGCGGCCACCGCAGGCCATATCCAAAATCTGAGCGGCATTAGTCATACACTCGCCCTCCGCCTCGTTGACTCGAGCATCCGGTTAACCTTGTGAAGCAGCTCGACGGCGAACACCTCAGGGTCTTTTGGGCTGCTGATGACCACGGCCGCTTGCACTGGCCCCACTTTAGGCTGAACCGGTGCTATCTGGTAGCGGTAATTGCCAGGCTTCCCTACACGACTCAACACTCCGAATTTTACCAAGCGGTACAGCGTCCCTGATGTGCAACGTGCATCATGACCAAGCGCAGCAATGTGTCTTGACACGCCAAGGCAGCTATCGCATTTGCCGTCTGAGAAATACTCGGTGACGATCTTTTGTAGGCTCATGCGTCACCGTCCTTGCACCGCGGAGCGGCGGCATTCCCGTAACCCGCGTAAGGCTCCACACCCACGAAGGAATCCAGTGCTGCAATGTCGTCGGCGTTTGTCACCGCGTATTCGACTGATTTGTCGTCGTAAGTGGTGCGATTTTTCTGCACCTTCCAGCCCGAGGGCACATAGGGGCAACGGCGGAACTTCACTCCATCCCCTCCGGTGACATACCAAATACGGAAGAAGCCGGTGCGCGGCCCGCTATAGCTGCCGCCTTCGTTCTTTTCAGCGCCTTCCGCGACGCATCGCCATTTACGTTGATTAGTCATTCTTCGTCTCCTTGGCTCATGGCACCTCGGCACGCGTTCCAGATATCAGCCGCTAACTTGCATTCGTCCTTGTCGAGCTGGAATGCCACCCCGTGCGGTAGGCGGATGCTGGCAATGATTTGGATGTTGTCCGGAGTGGCTTCCTCCGGAACCAGCTTAACTGGAGCAGACTGGAGCAGACTGGATCATTGCGGCGCGGCAAGCGCTAAGCGCTTTGAGTGCGTCGAAAGCGAGATTTTCCCACTCTCCGGTGTCCACGTAACTTCCATCAAGAATCTCCTGTTCGCGCAGATGGAATAGCCTTTCTGTGAGCTCATCCGGCACCGTGTAAGGCTGGCTTGCGGCTGGAGTGTAGCCATCAAGCACAAAGCGCAGCATAGCTACCGCAGCACGATGAGTTAGCAGGTTTGTGCCAGTTCGGCCCGTAGTTCCGTCAGGAATTTCATTGTCCGGTACAGGCCATTGGATAAAGCGGTTTGCCAGTTCATTGAAATCTACTGGCTGGCTTACAGCTTGCGGAACGGGATTGGTAAATAACTTAATCTTCCTGACAGGTGGCGAGACATTGCATTTTCCAACCCAATAATCAGCGTCAGATTCAAGCATGTGCAGACGTGGGAATGAGGCATCACCATCACGAACTGTGGCCCATGCAAAAGCCTGTGTCGATTGCCCCCCCCCCTGCTCTGCCAGTTGTGCGCGGAGTGATTTAACTTCTGCAATTATGCTCATGATATCGCCAGACTCATTCGCGTAATCACCGTCGCCAAATTGCTCTTGAATCTGTTTGTCGTCAGCAAAAGAGGCGAATAACTCATTCAAGCGTTCTGCGCTAACAATTTCATTCGTCAAAGTTTTCATTGGTCATAACTCGATTGTTGGTTAAATCAGCCCTGCTGCCTTGCGGCGCAGGAATTCTGCGTGCATTTGCTGCGCGGGTGTTGGCCCACCCGGATGTTTTGGTGCTGCGAGTTGGCGACGGATCGGTGGGATGCTCAACCCATTACCAACATGCTTAACCCACTTCGTCAGCAGGCGTTCTGCCAACCGTTCCAACTCACTGTTTGTCATGCGCTTATCTACTCCAGCGCGACGCATTTCGATGCAGATGTGATACAGCACAGGCTGACGCCACGGGAATTCCGTGCTGCTCGAGTAACGGTAAGACTCGTTGCGCCAGCGCTTGTATTCCGCCATCACGTCGGCAACATTGAGCCCAAACGGATTAGCGCCGCACTCCGCCACCAGCGAAATAAACTCAGCCAAATCCGGTGGCCACGAATTTCCCGATGAACATCGTGTTAGGCAACCAGTGATAACTTTGGCAACCTGGTCATTCGTCAGGTGGCCAATCGCCGCTATCCAGGCTGGTGATGGTTCCGCCCCGTTCTTGGTTATCCAGCGGTCCGTGTAAATCTCGATCATCGCCTCCCACAATCCGTCCAGCATCAGTTCCGTAGCGCCGGGATTTAGCTTCGCGGAATTTCTGCATTGCGCGAGATTCACCACTGCTGGTGGTCTGTTGTGTTCTTGCATTTGAACCTCCGGTTGGTTTTATTTGCGATTGCTGACGCCGTTCGTACAGAACGCTGTCTGCAAATTTTTGTTCCCACTGGACGTGGTTAAATACTTTGCCCTCATTCCCCCAGTACGTCGTGAATGCTGCCAGTTCCTGAGGTGAGTACCCTGGTGGTGGCCCGGCGATCACCCTGCCCCATAGCGCCGCCCTTTGTTGAAAATCGGCTGATGGTACCCAACCGTCGTACAGCGAGAATTTGCCGATCGGGATATCTACGCCGTCCAGATAGCATGGTGGAACTTGCTCGGGTGGTGAATTCTCTTCGAAAACGCCATTGCCTAAATTTTCTCCACCGCCAGAGAGAGGGGTTTTATCTTTTACTTCTTCTTCTCTTTCTTCTTCTGGTAACGCTTTTTGAAACGCTCCTGTAACGCTCTCAGCGTTACTTTTTTTGCCTTTTTCTCGGTGTTCTGTAACGCGTCTGTTTGCAAGCATCCGTTTTTTCGATGATTTCCCGTTATGGCGATCAAAGTTAGGAAATACCAATGTGCTGCCCTCAACCTTCAACCACCCAACCTGTAGCAGTGCGTCTGCAAATCCGTGCAAAAATGCGATACGGTCGATAGCGTTTTTTGTAACGCTTGCAGCGTTACCATTTGCGTTACCGTCAATCGTTTGTTGGTCGGCCCATGCCCAAATACGGATCAGTTTTCCCAACACTGAATCAGGGTCGATGCTCAATATTTCGGCCAATCGGTGAACCTCCGGTTTATCCGGCGTTATCACCTCAACCTTGATCCATTCGTAAGCCATCAGAACTCCTCGAGCGTTTTTCTGAATTTACTCAGTTCACGCAGCGCACCACGGCACCGCTCCAACTGCGCCAGACGAGCTTTTGTGCGGCGAATTTCTTTTGCCAATGCTCCGGGCGTAGGAAGCTGCATGCTGGCCGATAGCTTAGCTTTAAGTGATGGGATGGCCTTCACAAACGCATCATCACGTTCCGCCTGTTTGTTTTCAGGTTTGGCGACAGTCGCGGGTTTGGCCGTGATTACGGGTGGGAGTATTACTTCCACCTGAGAGCGCTCTTCTGCCTCTGGCGCGCCTTTCTTCTCGGGCATGCAGTAGCAGAACCGACCGTTTACTGCCTGGCGAACAATGCGGCCGCGATTGGTTGCCATGGCCAGCGTCGAGGCAATTTTTCGGGAAGTTGTTCCCGTAAGGCGCGCCAGTTCGTCAGCAGTCAGTGGACCTTTGTCGGAAATCGTGCGAATCAAACCATCAGCCGTTATTGTTGCCTTTGAACTGGCTGGTGCCGCTGGCGTTGGCTTCTCGCTCCTGGCAGGTGGTGCAAGTGGTTTGGTTACACTTCCTGCGAGTTGCCACATGCCATTAACCTGACATACCTGGTCACGCTCTTCGTGCTCGCGCAGCATGTCCCGCATTTCGCGCACATCAATTTTCATGCGCGCTGCAATCTCTCGCGCAGTGGCTTTCCCCATCGCTTTGATGACATCCAGTAAGGTTTCCATCTGTAACCCCTTTCGTAATGTTGATTGGTCAAAACTCGTTACCTGCCACGCTGTGCAGCGGGCTTCGCTTTCTTTGGTTTTTCGCTGCTGTACTTCTCAGCCCATAACCGCCCTTCTCGCAGGCAGTCATCAATCATTCGACCTTTGCCGCTGGCCTGAGATACGCGGCGGTAATACTCCAGCGCCTTGTCTACCCCCCCTGAGCGATACCGGGCGAGTAGCCCTTTTTCAGCAAATCCGCATGGACGTGCTTTGCTATAAACTCTTGGTGATTCATTGGTCAAAACTCGATTAAAAACACTGCCCCAATACAGCCGATACACTGCTTAGTACCGGCCCCCAGCTATCCGGCGGCATCAAACGCATTAAGGGACTCAATGCCCTCCCTCACCTCTTTTTCCAGAACGTGCCGCGCCCAGCAGTTTCGCCTGATGTGCGTCGGAACACTCTTTCATTGCGGCGGCCACCAACTCCGGGTCTGTCTTGCCCTTTTCCAGCCCGAATTGGCGCGCTATCTCGATGGGCATAACGTCGGCAATAACCGGCGCCAGCTGCGCGATATATCCGGCATAGCGTTTGGAATTGAACGGGTTATCAAGCCAGCGAAACAGGTTCTGCTTGTTGTTACGCGCAGAGTCCCCTAATTGCAGACCACGACCGCCGCGGCGCCGCCATTCATCAACCACCAGCTGCGCGATAGTTTCCTGTGTTTTACCCGGCAGCGTCTCTTGCCACATGCTTACAGCGTCACGAACAGCAGCATGTGCCGCAACTGACTGGCGTGATTGATTTCGGGATTTCAATACCCCGGAGTTGATGTAGATATCATCCTGATAAGAAATTGTTTGCATAGTTAGGCTTCCTGTTCCTTGGGTAGGCCATCGGTTGGGTTTGGATAGAGATCGGGGCGTAGTTCATGTGGTGTTACTTCCCATCCGCCGAGTAAACACAATGGCAATACGCGATCGGCGGGAACCTGATTATTTATGATCCAGTTCGCTACCGACTGCACAGATTTGAAATCGAACGCTCGTGCCACTGAAGAAATAGACCCAGCAGCCCGAACGGCATGTTCAGTGATGTTTTTATGTTGAGTAGCCATTTTTCCCTCGCTAGCTAATTACGAGATTAAAAAAATACTACTTAAAGTAGGTTTTTGCAACTACAAAAATAGAGATGAAAAATACAATGGGGATGCGTAATCTTCTACTTATGGTAGAAGAAAATAAATATCAGGATTTTGCCGATCGCCTTAATGCCTTAATGACAAAGAAGGATATTAAGATCGGCGAGTTACAAAAAGTTAGTGGCGTGTCTTATGAAATGGCGCGACGTTATACCTTGGGTATCGCAAAACCACGACAAGATAAAATGCTGAAAATGGCTAATTATTTTGATGTCTCAGTTGCATTTTTAGATCATGGGGTTGGAGATGAGCGCAGGGAGCGCGAGCCCGTAGACCTGATTACCTATCGTGTCGAAGTGCTAGATGTTCACGCTAGCGCAGGTCCTGGGGTTGTCATCCTAGGGGATTTCATTGAAACCGTTACAGCGATCGAATACACAACAGAACAGGCGCGGATTCTTTTTGGTGGGCGACCACAAGAGGTGATAAAAGTTATCACTATAGATGGCGACAGTATGCAGGGAACCATTGACCCGGGTGATCAGGTATTCGTAGATACCTCAATTAATTCGCTCTCAGGGGATGGAATTTACATTTTTGTTTACGGAGATACTCTGCACATAAAGCGACTGCAAATGCAGGGGGAACGACTGGCGGTTCTATCTGATAACAAAAAATACGAAACATGGTATCTCGACAATACCAATGAGTACAAACTACACATAATGGCAAAAGTTCTTTTAGGTCAATCCATTAAATATCTGTATTAGTCGCGACTTGATCTGACACTGGACCTTGCAAGGTTGAGAGTTACCGGTTTTGATATGGGTGTCCAATCCTTATACAAAACACGAGGTAACTCTCATGATTCATACTAACAATCCC
>NZ_JBPETA010000036.1:0-24639 GCF_051710365.1 Symbiopectobacterium sp.
GTTCAGT
The DNA here is from genome assembly GCF_051710365.1 of Symbiopectobacterium sp. NCBI lineage: Bacteria > Pseudomonadati > Pseudomonadota > Gammaproteobacteria > Enterobacterales > Enterobacteriaceae > Symbiopectobacterium > Symbiopectobacterium sp. The sequence goes on from NZ_JBPETA010000036.1 coordinate 8, forward strand.
ATTGGTGACAGACCACCACAAGTATCCAACCTCAATTCTGTTCACAAGACCATCGTTGATGTTCTCGGCGAGCGATACCGTCGAATTTATTCTTAAAGTAGGTGCGGAATGACGGGTATACAGCACACCACAGCTATTCGCGTTCGCTAAAGGTGCAGGCGTATTCGGGGAGGCGGGGCCAGAAGCGATCATGCCGCTCACTCGTGCTGCAAATGGTTCGTTGGGCGTAAGGGCGATTATGCCGGATGTTTCAGCGTTGGGCGGTGGTGCTCCTCAAGTGACCGTAAATATTTCCAGCGACGGGCGAGTAACCCAAACATCGACACCAGGCTATGAACAGTTTGGACGTGAAATAGGTCAGTTTGTCGATCAGCGATTCAAATCCTTGCTACAGAAAGAAATGAGGCAGGGTGGAAGTCTAAGCGTGGCGATAGCAGGACGCAGAGGCAGATAAGTGCAATAGCACAAACATTAAGGTCGCTCATGCGGCCTTTTTTGTTTTTGTGCTTTTGTTGTTCAACACTCCATGTATAAACATTTTAAAGAACGCCTGTCATTTCTGACAAGCGTTCTTTAAAAACAATAGGTTATGAGTTTTGATTAATTCATGCCGTATTTTTTCAATTTCTTGCGCAGCGTACCGCGGTTGATACCCATCATCAGGGCCGCGCGGGTCTGGTTACCACGGGTGTACTGCATCACCATGTCCAACAGTGGCTGTTCAACTTCAGCCAATACCAGCTCATACAGGTCATTCACATCCTGACCGTTAAGTTGAGCGAAATAGTTCTTCAGTGCCTGTTTAACCGAGTCGCGCAGGGGTTTTTGGGTTACCTGAGCCTGAGAGTTTACGGTAGAAACGGTCAGTACGTCAGAATTCACGCGTTGTTCGAACATAGTTCTGTCAGCTCTTTTTCTGTTTACGCAAGATTTTCAAAATATGCCTCCAACGCCTCCAGCTGTTCGCTGGCATCCTCAATGGCGTTGAATGTGCGCCTAAACTGGTCATTGGGGGCGTTCTCCTGGAGATACCAGGAGACGTACTTACGAGCAATACGGAATCCCTTGCCCGGACCATAAAAGTCGTGCAATTCCCGTATGTGCTTGAAGAGCAAACGCTTCACTTCTGCCAACGGCATCGGTGCCAGTTGCTCCCCCGTGTCCAGATAATGCTGGATTTCCCGAAAGATCCAGGGTCTTCCCTGAGCAGCCCGTCCTATCATCAGGGCATCTGCCCCGGTGTAATCAAGAACCGCTCTGGCTTTATGCGGGCTTGTAATGTCGCCATTCGCGATAACGGGAATGGAAACGGCCTGCTCGCCCGAATGCTGTCGTATTCTGCCTCACCGTTGAACAGGCATGCACGCGTGCGGCCATGTACGGTAAGCGCCTGGATACTACAGGCTTCGGCCAGTCTGGCAATGTCTACACAGTTACGGTGCTCCGGTGCCCAGCCAGTACGAATTTTCAGCGTGACCGGTACGTCCACCGCCTTAACCACGGCGGAGAGGATTTGTTTTACCAAATCCGGATACTGCAACAGCGCAGAACCCGCCATCTTGCGGTTTACCTTCTTTGCAGGACACCCCATGTTGATATCAATGATTTGCGCGCCGAAATCGGTGTTGATTCTGGCTGCCGCAGCCATCTCATCAGGGTCGCTTCCGGCAATCTGCACGGCGCGGATCCCAGGTTCATCGCTGTGTACCATGCGCAGACGCGACTTATCCGAACGCCACACCTCCGGATTGGAGGAGAGCATTTTGGAGACCGTCATCCCAGCCCCCATGTCATGACAGAGCGTCCTGAAAGGGCGATCGCTGACGCCAGCCATGGGGGAGGCGATCAATCGACTAGCTAGCTGAAATTGTCCAATGTGCATAGACAAGGAGTGACCATACTGTGTCTGCAAGGGCGCATATATTACGCATTTTTTACGCCAGATGAAAGGCCAAACTTTGAGCAATTGAGCGGAACAGATCAAGAAAATGTGTCTTCACGCAATTAAATTTTATAATTGTCTTTTTATTACAGCATGTTATAAGAAAAATCACGCATTGGTCCAACCATTGCACGATCAAACATTTCTGCGCAACAGTTCACAAATGCATGGACAGGCCGCGCTCGCTGGCGTTTTCATGCGCAACAACGGGTGGTTTATCGCGCAATGGCTTTATCTCAAGGCCTGACGAGTGCCGCCAACCACCGTGAAACGGCTAAGGGCACTCGCCATAACGCTTAGCGCTTGACGCCCGTAATGCGGCACCACTCTTCTTTCTCAACGGTCGGGTCGAGTTCGAACAGGTCGGTGTAAGCTGCTGCCACGTTTTCTGCCTGTGAAGCCAGAATGCCTGATAATCCTAAATGCCCTCCCGCCTTGGGCAGTGTGCTAATCAGCGGTGCCAGCTCGCGCAGTGGGCCTGCAAGGATATTGGCAACCACGATGTCGGCAGAGAGGTCATTGGGCTGGTCTTTCGGCAGATAGAGCGCCAAACGCTCTGAGACGCCGTTACGCTGTGCGTTATCGCGGCTGGCTTGAATGGCCTGAGGATCGATATCGATGCCAATCGCCTGTGCGGCACCCAGTTTCAGCGCGGCGATTGCCAGAATACCGGAACCACAGCCAAAATCGATAACCGTTTTGCCTGCCAGATCCAAACCGTCGAGCCATTGCAGGCACAGGGAGGTGGTAGGATGCGTGCCGGTACCAAAGGCCAGACCGGGATCCAGCATCACGTTAACGGCATTCGGGTCAGGGATGTCACGCCAGCTCGGGCAGATCCACAGGCGTTTGCCAAACTGCATCGGGTGAAAGTTATCCATCCACTCCCGTTCCCAGTCCTTGTCTTCCAACTGCTCGATTTTATGGCGAAAACCAGCACCCAGCAGCGGTTCTTGTTCCAGTTGGGCAATTACGTCCGGCATCTCGGTTTCGGCGTCGTACAGCCCAATCACGTCGGTATCGCCCCATAAACGAGTTTCACCCGGCAGCGGCTCAAATACTGGCGTGTCGTGGGTGTCCTGAAAGGTGACGGACACCGCACCGCTCTCGATAAGCGCATCGCCCAGTTGTTCAGCCTGCGCGCCCGTCGTATTGATTTTGAGTTGAATCAACGGCATAGCAGCCTCTGTTCCCGTTAATGTGAAGGTGTTGCGGCAGCGTTTGGTGCAGGGTTGCTGCCAAAACGGTTACCAATAAGAAATGCCAGCAGGCTGAACGAAAGGGCGGGGACAATCGGATGAAAGCCCGCCAGATTCAGCTTAAAGGTGGCAAGTAGGGTATAGCATAAGGCACCAACCATCATGGCGCTGAGCGCGCCGGTCGCATTGGCGCGTTCCCAATAAAGCCCGAGCACCAGTGGCCACAGGAATACCGCTTCCAGGCCGCCAAACGCCAGCAGATTGAGCCAGATAATCATTTCAGGCGGTCGCCAGGAGGCCAGCAGCGTCAGCACGCCGAGCAGCAGCGTGGTGGCGCTGGAGAGCCATTTGATATGGCGTTCATTCTGTGCCTGGTGCGGTTTTACGCTCAGATACAGATCTTTGATGATGGTGGCAGACGCTTGCAGCAGGTGTGCATTGATGTTGGCCATAATGGCGGACATGGGCGCGGCGAGGAAGATGCCCGCTGCCAGCGGCGGCAGCACTTTCACCATCAGTTCCGGCAGCACCTGATCGGGAATGGTCAGGTTAGGCATGATAGCGCGTCCCAGCGCGCCGGCCAGATGCATACCCAGCATCAGCACGGTGATGACGATGGTGCCAATAATGATGCCGCGATGCAGCGCTTTGCTATCTTTGTAAGAGATGCAGCGTACGGCGGTGTTAGGCAGGCCGATGACGCCGAAGCACACCAATACCCAGAATGAGGCCATAAAAGGGAAGGTGAGCGTCTGGCCGCTGCCGTGCGGGTCTACCAAGGCCGGATCAATCTGACGCAGCGTTTCTACCGCGCTGCCCAGTCCGCCAGCGGCAGAGATAATCGCCACCAGTAGCAATACCGTGCCGATCAGCATCACCACGCCCTGCATCGCATCATTGAGCACGCTGGCGCGAAAACCGCCGAAGGTGGTGTAAAGCGCTATCGTGACGCCGAAAATCAGCAAGCCAATGTCGTAGGGCACGTTAGCGGCAGTTTCCAGCAGGCGAGCGCCACCGATAAACTGCACCGCCATCGCCCCGATAAAGGCCACCAGTAGGCTCAGGCTGGCAAACCATACCAGCAGGCGACTGCCATAACGTGCATACAGCATATCGTTCAGCGTAATGGCGTTGTAGCGTCGTGCCAGAATGGCGAATTTTTTCCCGAGAATGCCGAGAGAAAGCAGCATGGTTGGCACCTGGATCACCGCCAATAGTACCCAGCCCAGACCGTATTTATAGGCGGCACCTGGCCCACCGATAAACGAACTGGCGCTGACATAGGTGCCAATCAGCGTCATAGCGAGCACAAACCCGCCCATTGAGCGGCTACCAAGGAAGTACTCGTTGAGAAAATTGCCCTCGCGGCGGCGCAGATAGGCGTAAATCGACAACCCAAACACCAGCATCAGGTAGACGACCAGCGGCAGAATCACATCATTGTGCATCGTCGTCTCCTAACGGAATATCGCGAAATACCAGGTGCGTCATCAGCCAGCACAGCACGATAAACACCAGCGGCAGCAGCAGGCAGGAGAACTCAAACCAGCGCGGCAGCACGGTCAACCTGGCGGTGTTGTCAGGCACGTAGGCGGTGACTATCCGGCCTACGAGGTAAAATAGCGTCAGGAACAGTGCCCATCGCGCCTCTTTGTGCGCTTGGGGGAAGCGTTTGTCCATGGTTTTTCCCTGTAAAGCGGTACCAACAAGCAAAAAGGCCAGCATGGCTGGCCTTTATACGCTTGTACGATGCAGATTATTGCAGACCGAGCTTTTTCTCCAGATAGTGGATATTGGTTCCACCGTGCTGGAAGTTCTCGTCGTTCATAATCTTCAACTGCAACTCAATGTTGGTTTTAATACCATCAATGATCAGTTCCGCCAAGGCGTTTTTCATTCGGGAAATCGCGATATCGCGGCTTTCACCGTAAGTGATCAACTTGCCGATCATGGAATCGTAGTACGGCGGCACGGTATAGCCGGCGTAAATGTGCGATTCCCAGCGTACGCCAAAACCGCCCGGTGCGTGGAAACGGGTGATCTTGCCCGGACTTGGCAGGAAGGTGTTGGGATCTTCGGCGTTGATACGGCATTCCACCGCATGACCGCGCACGTTGACCTCTTCCTGTTTGATCGACAACGGTTGACCAGCAGCGATGCGCAGCTGCTCTTTGATCAGATCGACGCCAGTGATCATCTCCGTTACCGGATGCTCAACCTGAATACGGGTGTTCATCTCGATAAAGTAGAACTCACCGTTTTCAAACAGGAATTCAAACGTACCGGCACCGCGATAGCCGATATCCACACAGGCTTTAGCGCAGCGATCGCCGATGTAGCGACGCAAATCTGCCGTGATGCCCGGTGCAGGCGCTTCTTCCACCACTTTCTGGTGACGACGCTGCATGGAGCAGTCGCGTTCCGCCAAATAGATGGCGTTGCCCTGACCGTCAGCCAATACCTGAATTTCCACGTGACGCGGATTTTCCAGGTATTTTTCCATATACACCATGTCGTTATTGAAAGCGGCTTTCGCTTCCGCACGAGTCATGAGGATGGATTGTTCCAGATCTTTCTTGCTGCGCACCACGCGCATGCCGCGACCGCCGCCGCCGCCAGAGGCTTTGATAATCACCGGGTAGCCGATGCGTTTGCCAAAGGCGCGGTTCTTGTCCATGTCGTCGCCCAGAGGGCCGTCAGAACCCGGCATGCACGGTACGCCCGCTTTCTTCATGGCAGAAATGGCAGAGACTTTGTCACCCATCAGGCGGATGGTGTCTGCGCGTGGGCCAATGAAGATAAAGCCAGAACGCTCGACCTGCTCGGCAAAATCCGCATTTTCGGACAAAAAACCGTAGCCGGGGTGAATGGCCACGGCACCGGTGATTTCCGCGGCGGAAATGATCGCCGGGATGTTCAGGTAGCTTTTGGTCGACGGAGCCGGGCCGATACACACGGTCTCGTCGGCTAGCAGCACGTGTTTCAGATCGCGGTCGGCGCTGGAGTGAACGGCAACGGTTTTGATGCCCAGTTCTTTACAGGCGCGCAAAATACGCAGCGCAATCTCTCCGCGGTTCGCGATAACGATTTTATCTAGCATGGTAAGCCTCGTTATTCGATGACAACCAAAGGCTCATCAAACTCAACCGGTTGGCCGTTTTCAACCAGCACGGCTTTCACCACGCCTGCTTTATCGGCTTCGATTTGGTTCATCATTTTCATGGCTTCAACGATGCACAAGGTATCGCTGACGTTAACATGTTGCCCCACTTCAACGAATGCCTTGGCATCCGGGCTTGGGGTACGGTAGAACGTACCGACCATGGGAGAACGCACGGTGTGACCGCTAACGGCCGCAGGCGCAGCGGCAACAGTTGCTTCCGGGGCCGGGGCCACGGCGGTTGCCAGCGCAGGGGCCGGTTGCTGCATCATGGGCGCATAGGCTTGCTGCATCATCGGGTAGCTCGGTGCAGCAGGGGCACGACTGATACGTACTGATTCTTCACCTTCTGAAATTTCCAGTTCGGCGATGCCGGATTCTTCAACCAGTTCGATCAGTTTCTTGATTTTACGAATATCCATGGATGTGGTTCCGTACTCATTTGTTGAAATGGGTTTATTTAGTTTGACGTGGACAGGCGCTTTACCGCTGTCTGTAACGCATAGCCATATCCATCCGCGCCTAGGCCGCAAATCACACCCACCGCCACATCGGACAGGTAAGAGTGATGACGGAACGGCTCGCGAGCGTGCACGTTGCTCAGATGGACCTCAATAAACGGAATTTCCACGGCCAGTAGCGCATCACGTAATGCAACGCTGGTGTGGGTAAATGCCGCCGGGTTAATTAAAATAAAATCCGTATTGCCGCGTGCCTGATGAATAGTATCAATCAGCACGTGCTCAGCATTGGATTGGACATGGGAGAAGTGTACATTGAGCGCCTGCGCCTGATGTTCCAGACCGCTGACGATCTCTGCAAGCGTAATGCTGCTGTACTTCTCTGGCTCACGGGTTCCCAGCAGATTCAGGTTGGGACCGTTCAAAAGCAAAATGTGAAATCTCTCTGCCATTGTGCCGCTATCTCCCGCGATACACCCAGTTTGTAGAAAAACGTGTCGCACAACATAGCGCGAAGCACATCGTTTGTCACCTTTTGGCAACGTAAATTGTTCACCGGGCGATAAGGTCGGGCATTATAACCATATCGTGGCAATTAGCAGCTAAATACTGGTCTTATCTCCGCAAATAGCTTTGACGCCCCCGCCGCGCGTGGCATTGCGCTACAGTCGCTTTCCCGGCATTAACGCCACCACTGGCGGAACTTTTTGTAACGCAGAGCTAACAAGATCAGCGCACTTAGCCCATAGATCATCGGTTGCGGCGATAAGATTTTTACCGACCACAAATAATGAATGGGCGCGAGCACCGCGATGACATAGATAAGGTTGTGTAAGCGCTGCCAGTTACTGCCAAGCGTACGTTGTGCCGCCTGAAATGAGGTTACCGCCAAGGCTAGCAGCAGCAACCAACTGAGCGCGCCCAGCGTCAGATAAGGGCGGTTAATCAACTCCTGGCCCAACAAGGCGAGGTTGGCGAGCCCGAGTTCCAACAACGCATAGCTGGTCAGATGCAGCGTAGCACAGGCAAAACACCACAGGCCGAGCATGCGGCGGCAGCGGATTAACAACGGCTGTTTGCCGTAGCGCGCCAGCGGTGTCACCATCAGCGTTGCCAGCAGCAGTTTTAGCGCCATTCGTCCGGTAAAATGCTGGATATCTTTGGCAGGATCGGCGCTCAACGCCCCTTGTTGAATAGCATAAAGCAGCCACAGCAGCGGTAACCCTGCGGCAGCATGCAAGACGATTTTCAGCCAGAACACCTGGCGGAGTGTCAGACGCATTTAGAAATTATCCCGCAGATTCAGGTCGCGATACAGGTGTGCTACCTGATCGGCATAGCCATTAAACAGTAGCGTCGGTTGGCGCTGAACGTTAAGCAATCCACCTGCGCCAATCACCCGTTCGCTGGCCTGCGACCAGCGAGGGTGGTCACATTCGGGTTCACATTGGCATAAAAACCATATTCATCCGGTGCAGCCAGATTCCAGGTTGAGGGCGGTCGTTCGCGCGTAAAACGGATTTTCACGATGGACTTGATATTCTTGAACCCGTATTTCCACAGTGTCACCAGACGGATGGGGGCGCCGTTCTGCGGTGGCAAGGTTTTGCCGCAAACCCCCAGCGCCAGCAGAGTCAAGGGATGTAGCGCCTCTTCCATGGTTAAGCCTTCTACATAAGGATAGTCAAGCCCGCCACCGAGAAAGCGATCTTTCTGTCCTGGCATCTGTTCGGGATCGTGCAGGGTTTGAAAGGCAACATAGCGAGCGGCGCTGGTCGGCTCTACGAACTGAATCAGTTTCGCCAAGGGAAATCCCACCCAGGGAATCACCATTGACCACGCCTCGACGCAGCGAAAGCGATAGATGCGCTCTTCCAGCGGAAAGCGCTTGATAATGTCATCGATATCCAGCGTGACGGGCCTGGCTATTTCCCCTTCTATTTGTATCTTCCAGCCTTCTGTGCGCAACCCGCCGGCATTGGCGGCCGGGGCGGCTTTATCCAGCCCGAATTCATAGAAGTTGTTATAGCCGGTAACCTTGTCCTCGGGCGTCAGCGTGAGTGACGCTGGGGCATTGGGTTCCGGTGTGAAGGTGAGCGGCGTGGGTGGCGGTGCTGTCGGTTTTTTTTGCCACCGGTGAGCCAGTCCAGCACATCGGCCTGTGCGCTAAGCGGCAGGCTCAGTGAGGCGGCGGCGATGCCCAGAGCTTTCATCACGGTGCGGCGCTGGTGAAAAATCCCCTCAGGGGTAACGTCTGCTGCGCTCGGTTGGCGTTGACGATGAGAGTCAGACATGATGATGCTCCACGGGTTACGACGACTGCGTACAGTAAGTATGGAAGATAAGACGGCACGAGCAAAAAAGAGTTCATTGCAGAGTGTTGCACCGCTTGCCTGAAGGGGGAACTGTCGGTGGTTATCGGTTGCGCTCACGTCACGATCGCGATGTGATTGTGACCAGAGAGGAAAAGTCTGGGAAAATCCTTTAGTGTCTATATTTGTAACAGGTAGTATTAACAACAGTGGTGAATACGGTACGGGGGTGTGACCTCGTGCGGCGAGAGGATGCAGGGATGGGCGAATGACGAAATTTTCTTCATTGATGACGATGGTGCTGATAGTCGTCATATCCCTGCTGTTTATCATAGGGTTAGTCACCATTGTTGATGATAATCTACAGCAGGTTGATAACCAGCTTCACGCTATCGCGACCAGTATCGATCAGGCGCTGTTGGTACAACCTCCTGAACGGTTACGCTTTTGGCTGCCCTCAATGATGAAGGCGGCGGGGGTTGTGCTGCTGGAGATCCGAGACCTCGATCACAACCTGCAATTTTCGCTGCGGCTGCCGGAGCTGATGAGCGCAGAAGGCGATTATGTGCACCATGTGATGCAACTGCCGCTGATGCAAAACGCCGATTTTCGCGTCAACCTTACCTATCTTGATCCCTTTTTCGGCTCGCCGCGCTGGATTTTCTCCACTATCGCCATGGTGGTGGCGATGGCGTGCATGCCTGCGCTACTGGTGTTTGCCGTGCGGCGTTTTCGCCGCAAGGTGGCAGGGCACGAACAGTTGGAGACGCGCGCAAACCGCATTCTTCGCGGTGAACGCGAATCCGTGGCGCGCGGTTCGGTGCACGAATGGCCCGATAGCGCCAGCGGTGCGTTCGATCAGTTGCTGTCGGATCTTGCCGACGCACGCGAGGAACGCAGCCGACTGGATACGCTGATCCGCGCGTTTGCCGCCCAGGATGCGGAAACCGGATTGAGTAATCGCCTGTTTTTCGATAACCAACTCACCACGCAGTTGGAAGACGCGGAAAATGTCGGCACCCACGGCGTGGTAATGATGATTCGCCTGCCGGATTTCGATACCTTGCAGGAAACGCATCGCTATGCCAATGAACTGCGTGAGTACCGCAATACGCTGGTCAATATGCTATCGACCTTTGTCATGCGTTATCCCTCTGCGCTGCTGGCGCGCTATTTCAATAGTGATTTTGCCGTGCTGCTGCCACACCGTTGCTGAAAGAAGCGGATATTATTGCGGCGCAGTTAGTCAAAGCGCTGGATATTCTGCCGATCACACCGCTTATCGATCGTGAGGATGTACTGCATATCGGCATCTGTGCCTATGCCAGCGGGCAGAGTTCTGAGCAGGTGATGGAGAGCGTGGAGGATGCTACGCGCAATGCGGTATTGCAGGGAGGAAACGGCTGGTGCGTATTTGACCGGCAGGTGCCTGACAAGGGGCGCGGCAGTGTGAAATGGCGTACATTGCTGGAACAGACTCTGGCAAAAGGTGGCCCGCATCTGTACCAAAAACCGGCGGTGACGCGCGATGGCGTGGTGCATCATCGGGAAATCATGCCGCGTATCACCGATGGCGATCAGGTTCTGCTGGCCGCGGAATATATGCCGCTGGTCCAGCAATTGGGGCTGACGCCCAATTATGATCGGCTGCTGGTGACACAAATCATCGCGTTGTCTGCTTCCTGGCCGCAGGAGACGCTGGCGATGCCAGTCAATGTGGATTCGCTGTTGCAGCGTCCTTTCTGGCGTTGGTTACAAGAAGTGCTATTGCAATGCCCGAAACAGCAGCGTCAACGCATATTGTTTGAACTTGCTGAGTCAGATGTGTGTCAGTATATCGAGCGCTTGCGTCCTATTCTGAATACGCTGGTGGGGTTGGGGTGTCGGCTGGCGGTGACGCAAGCCGGGCTGACCTTGGTCAGCACGACCTATATTAGAACGTTGCAGGTGGAAATCATCAAGTTGCATCCAGGTCTGGTGCGCCGTTTTGAACGCAGGACGGAAAATCAACTTTTTGTACAAAGCCTGATAGAAGCCTGCAAGGGAACCTCCGCCAACGTGTTTGCCGCAGGCGTCAGAACTCAGGAAGAGTGGAATACGCTATCGAGTCGCGGTGTTTACGGTGGTCAGGGCGATTTTTTCGCGGCGTCTATCCCTGTCAGCGATGAGTTGAAAAAATATTCACCTCGGCATCGTGTTTAGGGTGAATGTCGCAGGTAAATTGACGTAGAATGCGTGGTTTATAAATCGGTTAGTGTGTGCTTATTGCATGGACTGGCCGATAAAATGTTAGATTTTGTGTCCTGTGTTGATGCCATCCGACTGCGTGAAAAAGCGGTAACTCGCTTTACCGCACAAAGAAATATCGCCCCGACGGTTTTTCAGGGGAACGTGATGCGTATGACACAGGGGAATTTTTCACCGATGCAGAGCGCTGTCGTGCCTTGTCGCTGCACCGTGTGGTTGGTAAAGTAGGCGGATTTCTTTTCGCCCCCAGTTTGCAGGATTATCCTTTCGTGATGTTTAAAAAATTTCGTGGCATGTTTTCCAACGACTTGTCCATCGACCTGGGTACCGCCAATACCCTGATTTATGTTAAAGGGCAGGGCATTGTACTGAATGAGCCGTCTGTGGTCGCCATCCGTCAGGATCGTGCCGGTTCGCCTAAGAGCGTCGCTGCCGTAGGCCATGAAGCCAAACAGATGCTTGGTCGTACTCCGGGTAATATCGCAGCCATCCGCCCGATGAAAGACGGTGTTATCGCCGACTTTTTCGTGACCGAGAAAATGTTGCAGCACTTTATCAAACAAGTGCACAGCAACAGCTTTATGCGTCCGAGCCCGCGCGTACTGGTGTGTGTGCCGGTCGGTGCTACTCAGGTTGAACGTCGTGCCATTCGCGAATCTGCGCAAGGGGCCGGGGCGCGCGAAGTGTTCCTGATTGAAGAACCGATGGCGGCGGCTATCGGTGCTGGACTGCCGGTTTCTGAAGCAACGGGCTCTATGGTGGTGGATATCGGTGGCGGTACCACAGAAGTGGCGGTTATCTCCCTGAACGGTGTGGTCTACTCTTCTTCCGTGCGTATTGGCGGTGACCGCTTCGATGAAGCCATCATCAATTATGTGCGCCGTAACTACGGCTCGCTGATCGGTGAAGCGACGGCGGAACGCATCAAGCACGAAATTGGTTCTGCGTATCCGGGCGATGAAGTGCGCGAAATCGAAGTGCGTGGTCGTAACCTGGCTGAGGGCGTACCGCGCGGCTTTACCCTTAACTCGAACGAAATTCTGGAAGCGTTGCAGGAGCCGTTGACCGGCATCGTGAGCGCGGTGATGGTTGCGCTGGAACAGTGCCCGCCAGAGCTGGCTTCCGACATTTCTGAACGCGGCATGGTGTTGACCGGTGGTGGCGCGCTGCTGCGTAACCTGGATCGCCTGCTGATGGAAGAGACCGGCATCCCCGTCGTGGTTGCCGAAGATCCGCTGACCTGCGTGGCTCGCGGTGGCGGTAAAGCGCTGGAAATGATCGACATGCACGGCGGTGATCTGTTCAGCGAAGAGTAAGAGTGCCAAATAAAAGGAAGGGGAACCGTATGGGGAAACAGCGTTGTTTTTCATCCCGTAGGGTAGCCCCTCTTTTTTTATTCTGTGGCGAGTCGTTTTCACGGGTATCGCCATTAGCGTAATTCCCTGCGCCCGACGCCCCTCTGCCCCTGCGTTTCTGCGGGCATGACGGCGGTGAATAACACGAATGTTAGCTTTCGTTTCGAGCGTGTCGGGCGTTCTTTATTCGCGTTGAGGAATACGCAACCTTTATGAAGCCGATTTTTAGCAGGGGACCTTCCCTGCAATTGCGACTTTTTCCTGCCGTCTTCACGGCGATGGCGATCATTATCGCCGACAGCCGCTTGGGGACGTTTCTCAAGATCCGTACCTATATGGATACGGCGGTCAGCCCGTTCTATTTTCTCGCCAACGGGCCGCGTGAAGTATTGGATAATGTCTCTGAATCGCTGGCGACCAAAAATCAGCTGGCGCTGGAAAACCGTGCGTTACGCCAGGAACTGCAACTGCGTAACAGCGATCTGCTGTTGCTCGGCCAACTGAAACAGGAAAATGCGCGTCTGCGCGAACTGTTGGGGTCACCGCTGCGCCAGGACGAGCAGAAGATGGTGACCCAGGTGATTTCCGCAGGCACAGACCCCTATAGCGATCAGGTGGTGATTGATAAAGGGGCGGCGCACGGGGTCTATGAAGGGCAACCGGTTATCAGTGATAAAGGGGTAGTCGGGCAGGTTGTCGCGGTCGGTCAGTTGACCAGCCGTGTGCTGCTGATCTGCGATGTTTCCCATGCGTTGCCGATTCAGGTGCTGCGCAATGATATCCGCGTGATTGCTGCCGGTAATGGCTGCACTGACGATTTGCAACTGGAGCATTTGCCCAACAACACCGATATTCGCGTCGGTGATGTGCTGGTGACATCCGGACTGGGTGGTCGTTTCCCTGAAGGGTATCCGGTGGGCGTTGTCTCCGAAGTGAAGGTGGATACGCAACGCGCCTACACCGTTATCAAGGCGCATCCGACTGCCGGTCTGCAACGTTTACGCTATCTGCTGTTGCTGTGGGGCGTTGACGACGTGCCGGGCAAAGGGTTGCCGCCGCAAGAAGTGCACCGCGTCGCCAATGAACGTTTGATGCAGATGATGCCGCAGGTTCTGCCCTCTCCCGATGAAATGGGTCCGCCCGCACCGCCTGCTGCTGCCGCGCCGCCGCAGGGCAATGCACAGCAGAAAAACGTCCCTGCGCGCAGTGCGTCTCAAGGTCAACAACCTCAACGTAATACGCCGCCTGCTGCTACGCCAGCACAGGGAGGACACCAATGAACCGCTATCGCCGTCACGGCAACTGGATCATCTGGTTATCGTTCCTGATCGCCATGGTGCTGCAAATCATGCCGTGGCCGGATCAGTTCTATCATTTCCGGCCATCGTGGCTCTCACTGTTTCTGATTTATTGGGTAATGGCGTTACCGCATCGGGTTAACGTTGGTACCGGCTTTGTGCTGGGAATGGTGATGGATCTTATTTTAGGGTCCACGCTCGGCGTGCGTGCGCTGGCGCTCAGCATTGTCGCCTATCTGGTGGCCTTCAAGTTTCAACTGTTCCGCAATATGGCGCTCTGGCAACAAGCCCTGATCGTTATGGTGCTTTCGCTGGTGATGGATCTGATTGTCTTCTGGGCGGAGTTCCTGGTAAGCAATGTGTCATTCAGGCCGGAAAATTTGTGGAACTGTGTGGTCGATGGCGTGTTGTGGCCCTGGCTATTCCTGTTGATGCGCAAAATTCGCCGTCAGTTCACAGTACAATAATCAATAAGGGCGTAGTCCTTAACCGGAGCGCCTACAGTAGAATACGTAGCGAGGATATATGACTGCGCTCTATCTGGCCTCGGGTTCACCGCGCCGCCGCGAACTACTTACGTTGCTGGACATCCCTTTTGAACTGTTGCGTGTTGATGTTATCGAGCAGCGGGCAGCACATGAAACGGCAGAGGTCTATGTACGCCGTCTGGCGCAGGATAAAGCGCAGGCAGGGGTTGCTGCCGCACCGCAAGATTTGCCGGTGTTGGGGGCCGATACCATCGTGGTGCTGGAAGGACAGGTACTGGAAAAACCGCGCGACGAAGCCCATGCTGCGCACATCTTATCGATGCTTTCAGGGCGACAGCATCAGGTGATGACTGCGGTCACGTTGGCCGATCGTCGCACCCAGTGCAGTGCGCTGGTGGTGACCGACGTGACGTTTCGCGCTCTGACGCCGCAGGACATTACCCACTACGTTGCCAGCGGCGAGCCGATGGATAAAGCGGGAGCCTACGGCATTCAAGGTAAAGGCGGCTGTTTCGTCAAAGCGATCGCTGGCAGTTACCACGCGGTTGTCGGTTTGCCGCTGGTGGAAACCCATGAATTGTATAATCAGATTATAGCGTTACGAACGGCAGGAGCAGAAAATGACAGCTGAGTTACTGGTCAACGTGACGTCGTCGGAAACGCGCGTTGCCTACATTGACGGCGGAATACTGCAAGAGATCCACATTGAGCGCGAAGCGAAACGCGGCATCGTGGGCAATATCTATAAAGGCCGTGTCAGCCGGGTATTGCCGGGCATGCAGGCCGCCTTCGTGGATATCGGGCTGGATAAAGCGGCGTTTTTGCACGCGTCAGACATCATGCCTCACACCGAATGCGTGGCCGGGGAAGAACAGAAAAATTTCCACGTGCGCGATATCGCTGAACTGGTGCGCCAGGGGCAGGACTTGATGGTGCAGGTGGTGAAAGACCCGCTCGGTACCAAAGGTGCCCGACTGACCACCGATATTACGCTGCCATCGCGCTATCTGGTTTTCATGCCCGGCGCGGCCCACGTTGGGGTTTCACAGCGTATTGAAAGTGAAGTGGAACGTGAACGCCTGAAGAAAATCGTCAGTGAATACTGCGACGAGCAGGGCGGGTTTATTATCCGTACAGCGGCAGAGGGCATTGGGGAAGATGAGCTTTCTTCTGACGCCGCGTTCCTCAAACGCCTGTGGACCAAAGTCAGCGAGCGTAAAAAACGTAACCAGACCAAATGTAAGCTGTACGGTGAAGTGGCGCTGGCGCAGCGTATCCTGCGTGATTTTGCCGGTGCGGCGTTGGATCGCATCCGCATCGACTCCCGCCTGACTTATGATGCGCTGCTGGAGTTCACCACGGACTATATTCCGGAAACCACCAATAAGCTGGAGCATTACTCCGGACGCCAACCGATTTTCGATCTCTATGACGTGGAGAATGAAATTCAGCGCTCGCTGGACAGAAAGGTTGAGCTGAAATCCGGTGGCTATCTGATCATCGATCAAACCGAGGCGATGACGACGATAGACATCAATACCGGGGCTTTCGTCGGTCATCGCAATCTGGATGAGACCATCTTTAACACCAATATCGAAGCGACGCAGGCCATTGCCCGCCAACTGCGGCTGCGCAACCTGGGTGGTATTATCATTATCGATTTCATCGACATGAGTAATGAGGACCACCGTCGCCGAGTGCTGCATTCTCTGGAGCAGGCGCTCGCCAAAGATCGGGTTAAAACTAGTATTAACGGCTTCTCTCAACTAGGATTAGTGGAGATGACGCGCAAGCGCACTCGTGAGAGCATTGAACATGTGCTGTGTCATCAGTGCCCGACTTGCCATGGTCGCGGCAGGGTGAAAAGCGTCGAGACCGTTTGCTATGAAATCATGCGTGAAATTGTGCGGGTGCACCATGCCTATGACACCGATCGCTTCCTGGTGTACGCATCGCCTGCGGTGGCTGAGGTATTGAAAAGCGAAGAATCCCACGCCCTGGCAGAAGTGGAAATTTTTGTCGGCAAACAGGTCAAGGTGCAGATTGAGCCGTTGTACAGCCAGGAACAGTTTGATGTGGTGATGATGTAATCCCCATGTCGATGATAAACCGAACAGAATGACTTCCCCGCGTCGCCTGCGACGAAGATCAAGGAGAATAGTGTGAGGCGACTGCCCGGCCTACTACTGCTGACGGGTGCTACGATTGTTGTTGTCGTGGCGCTGATCGTCAGTGGTTTACGATTAGCGATGTCGCAGCTCGATCGTTTTCGGCCGCAAATCATGGCGTGGGTGACGTCGACAACGGGCGTATCGGTTGACGCGCAACGCCTTACTGGCAGTTGGGCCTCTTTTGGGCCAACGCTTTCGATCGATGGCCTGACGAGCGAGTCGCCTGCTGCGCGCTGGCACGCAGAGCGCATCACGCTCGCGCTGGATGTGTGGCAGTCATTGCTGCATGCGCGCTGGCAGTTTCGCGATCTGATGTTCCACCGCATGCACCTGACGCTGGATGCCACATTGACCGGGCAACGGGCCGACGGTAGCTTGATCGAAACCGATCGTCTAAGTACGCTGTTCCTCCAGCAGTTCGATCTGCGCGACAGCCGCCTCTCTTTCCTCACGCCTTCTGGCGATCGTGCGGAGCTCGCCATCCCGCAATTGACCTGGTTGAACCGCAACAACCGACACCGTGCCGAAGGGCAAATCAGCCTGTCGAGTTTCAATGGGCAGCACGGCGTGGTGCAGGTACGCATGGATTTGCAGGCTATTCAGGGTCATCTGAATGACGGCACGGTGTACCTACAGGCTGACAATATTGATATGAAGCCCTGGATCAGCCGATGGCTAAAAAATAATACCGGGCTGGAGAGCGCCAATTTCAATCTTGCAGCCTGGTTGCAGATGCGCAGCGGAGCGCTGGTTGCCAGCGATGTCTTTTTGGCCCAGGGCTCGGCAGCCTGGAAAGAAGGAGACAACATCCATCGTCTGAGCGTAGACGAACTGGCACTGCATGCCACGCGGGAAGGTGAGGGCTGGCAGGTTGCCGTGCCTGCCTTGAATCTGGCTACGGACGGCGTTGTCTGGCCGAAAGGGAGTCTGGCGGCGAGCTGGATACCCGCGTCGTCGGCAGAGCAACAAGATATGCTGCGGGTGCGTGCCAGTGAGCTGAGCCTGGCACGTTTGCGTGATTTGTTGCCGCTGCTGTCCACGGTGACGCCCGAGCTTAAAACGCGCTGGGAGGCGCTGCAACCGGAAGGCCTGCTGACACAACTAGCCCTTGATATTCCTTTAAAACAACCGGAAAAAAGTCGTTTTCAAGCGGCATGGCGCGATCTGCGCTGGAAAGCGTGGGAATGGTTGCCGGGCGGCGAAAAGTTGGCTGGCACGCTGAGCGGTAGCGTCGAACGTGGGCGCGTCACCTTTGCGTTGCCGCAAAGCGTACTGCCCAGCGGTAATCAGTTCCGGGCACCGTTCGAGATTCAGCAGGCAAACGGTGCTGTAGACTGGAGCAATGCCGCCGACGGCTGGGAAGTGTGGAGTAAAGGGCTGAATGTACAGGCAAGTGCGCTACAGGCTCAGGGCGATTTTCAATACCGTCATCCGGTGAATAGGGAGCCACGTCTGGATATTCTGGCGGGAATTCGGCTAGCCGATGCTTCTGAAGCCTGGCGTTACTTCCCAGAACCGCTGATGGGTGCGCAACTGGTGAACTACCTGACCCGTGCTTTAAAAGGGGGGCACGTCGACAACGCCACGCTGATTTTTGCCGGTAACCCGTCGCATTTCCCTTTTGAGCATAACGAAGGCCAGTTTCAAGTGTGGGTGCCGCTACGTGCGGCTACCTTTGAATTTGAAGCAGGCTGGCCCGCGCTGTCACCGTTGGATATCGATCTCAATTTTGCCAACAACGGCCTGTGGATGTCCGCGCCATCAACGCAGTTAGGGAATGTCGCCGGCAGAAATATTCTTGCCGCCATTCCTGACTACAGTAAAGAAAAGTTGCTGATCGATGGCGAACTTCAAGGAGAAGGGCCCGATGTCGGACACTATTTTGAACAAACGCCGCTTAAGGACAGCGTGGGGAGCGCGTTAAAGCAACTGCAAATTGGCGGTAACGTCAATGGTACGCTGCACCTTGATATTCCCTTGGCACACGGCGCGGTAGAAGCCAGTGGCGATATTCAACTCAGTAACAATAGCCTGTATATCAAACCGCTGAATAGCACGCTGAAACAGCTCAAAGGGCGCTTCCATTATCGCAATGGCACCCTGAACAGCGATGATATTGCGGCTAACTGGTTAGGGCAGCCCGTCACGTTCAGTTTCAACACCGAAGAGCAGGAAAAAGCCTTTCTGGTAAAGGTGGGGCTGAAGGGTGAATGGGCACCCGCGCTGTTCCCCGGTCTGCCAAAAACATTGCAAACCGCACTGTCGGGAACCGCCGCCTGGCGTAGCGATGTAACGGTGAATCTACCCTATAAAGGCGTTGAGACCTATGAGGTCAGCGTTGATGCCGACCTGAAAAATGTAAGCACTCGCTTACCTGAGCCGCTCAATAAAGCACAGGGGACGACGGTGCCGCTCAAGATTGCCGCCAAAGGGGATCTCAAAGGGTTCACGCTTTCAGGCAGTCTGGGAAAAACGGCACAGTTTAACAGCCAGTGGTTATTGCGTGGCGATGTGCTGACGTTAGCGCGCGCAATCTGGCAGCAGGGGGCACAAACGCCTCCCACGCTGCCGGAACAGTCTGAACTGGTGTTGGTTCTGCCCGCGCTGGATGCGGAGCGTTGGTTGGGATTACTGCCCGCCCTGCGTGGCGATACCGCCTTGCGCAAAGGGGCGCAAAGCAATATCCATGTGCCGGAAAGCGTGACGCTGCGTACGCCCGCGCTGCAACTGCTCGGTCAGCAGTGGCATGACGTGGTACTCAATAGCCGCAATACGCCGCAGGGTAATGAAATTCACACTACCGGGCGTGAGATTGATGCTAACTTAACGGTCCCACAGAACGGCATGTGGCGCGCGGATATTCGCTATCTCTACTACAACCAGCAGTGGAAAGGGGATGAAGCAACCAACCCCGTGGCGCTGGCGGAGAAGAAATCACCGCTCAATGACCCCAGCATCCGCTTTGAAGACTGGCCCGCGTTGCAGCTTGCCTGCCGGGAATGCTGGATTGCCGGGCAGAACCTGGGCCAAATCACGGCGACGCTGCAACCAGAAAAAGATAAGCTGACGCTCAGTGAGGGTGTGATCGATACCGGCAAAGCCAAGCTGACTGCCAGCGGCAGCTGGCAGGAGAATGCCGAAGGGGTTCGCACTGCACTCAAAGGGCGTTTGACGGGCGGTACGCTGGAGCAAAATGCCGACTGGTTTGGTATTGATACGCCGCTGCGCGCAGCAACCTTTGATGTTGACTATGATCTCTATTGGCGTGGTTCGCCGTGGGCACCGCATCTGGCGAGCCTGAGCGGTATTTTGCACACGCGTATTGGCAAGGGCGACATCGTCAATGCGGGTACTGGTCAAGCGGGGCGCTTGCTGCGCCTGGTGAGCTTTGATGCGTTACTGCGCAAATTGCAGTTTGATTTTAGCGATACCTTTGGCAAGGGCTTCTATTTTGATTCCATCCGTAGCACGGCCTGGATTAAAGACGGCGTGTTGCATACCGACGATCTGCTGGTAGACGGATTGGAAGCCGATATCGCCATGAAGGGCAGTGTCGATCTGGCTAACCGCCAAATTGCCATGGAAGCGGTGATTGCACCGGAAATATCAGCCACGGTGGGTGTGGCTACCGCCTTTGTGGTCAACCCGGTGATTGGTGCTGCCGTGTTTGCGGCCAGTAAGGTGCTGGCACCGCTCTGGAACAAAATCTCGCTGATTCGCTACCAGATTCATGGTAGCCTGGATCAGCCTACGATTAAGGAAGTCCTGCGCGAGCCGCAAAAAAATGCGGCGCAGGAGCGGCGTTAATACGCCAGCATAGTGATGGCTCCGTGCCGTTTATTCATCGGTTTCATGTGAACTAAAGTGGAAAAAATATGAGTCTTTCGTTTGTCAGTGAACAGTTACTCACTGCTAACAACTTGAGCCAGCAAGACCTGTTCTCGGTGTTAGAGGTATTGAATGAACGTCGCCTGGATTATGCCGATCTCTATTTTCAATCCAGTTACCATGAATCCTGGGTGTTGGAAGACTGCATCATTAAAGATGGCTCTTACAATATCGATCAAGGGGTCGGTATTCGCGCGGTAAGCGGGGAAAAAACCGGGTTTGCCTATGCGGACCAAATCACGCTCAATGCGCTGCACCAAAGCGCCCAGGCGGCGCGTAGCATCGTGCGCGAGCAGGGCACTGGCCGCGTTCGCACGCTGGGGGAAAACATTCATCGTGCGCTGTATCCGCAGCTCAACCCGCTGGACAGCCTGAGCCGTGAAGAGAAACTGGCACTGTTGCAACGCGCAGACAGCGTGGCGCGCGCGGCCGACGCCCGCGTGCAGGAAGTGAGCGTCAGCCTGACCGGTGTCTATGAACACGTGCTGGTGGCGGCAACCGACGGCACGCTGGCAGCCGATGTGCGCCCGCTGGTGCGCCTGTCGATCAGCGTGCTGGTTGAGCAGGACGGTAAACGTGAACGCGGTGCCAGCGGCGGTGGCGCGCGCGTGGATTACGACTACTTCTGGCAAGTGGTGGACGGAGAAGCGCGGGTGGATGCCTGGGCGAAAGAAGCGGTGCGTATGGCGCTGGTCAACCTTTCCGCTGTTGCTGCGCTTGCGGGCACGATGCCGGTGGTACTGGGCGCGGGCTGGCCGGGTGTGCTGCTGCATGAAGCTGTCGGACACGGACTGGAAGGGGATTTTAACCGCCGTGGCACGTCGGTGTTCAGCGGGCAGATGGGCAAGCTGGTTGCCTCTGAACTGTGCACCGTTGTGGATGATGGTACGCTGGAAGGACGCCGCGGTTCGCTGGCGATGGATGACGAAGGCGTGGCCGGGCAATACAACGTGCTGATTGAGAACGGTGTGCTGAAAGGTTACATGCAGGACAAGCTCAATGCGCGTTTGATGGGAGTAGCGCCGACTGGTAATGGTCGCCGCGAGTCTTATGCCCATTTGCCGATGCCACGCATGACCAATACCTACATGTTGGCGGGTAAATCGACGCCGGAAGAGATTATTTCCAGCGTGGAATACGGTTTATATGCGCCTAACTTTGGCGGTGGCCAGGTGGATATTACCTCCGGCAAGTTCGTGTTCTCAACCTCCGAAGCCTATCTGATTGAAAATGGCAAAGTCACGACGCCGGTTAAAAGGGCAACCCTGATTGGGTCCGGTATCGAAGCCATGCAGCAGATTTCTATGGTGGGTAACGATTTGGCATTGGATAAAGGCGTTGGCGTGTGCGGTAAAGAGGGCCAAAGCCTGCCCGTTGGCGTTGGGCAACCGACGCTGAAACTGGACAGTATGACAGTAGGCGGTACGGCATAAGTTCCCGTGCTTTGTCACCGTCATGTTAGTATGAAAATGCATGACGGTAACTACTCAATGCCGGGATGTGATAGGGTAATGTCAGAGATATGGCAGTTACCGTTAGTGTCGATATCAATCTGCGCTTTTGCGTATAAACAGGGATATTTAGATTCAGGGCAAATTTCTTGATAAACTCGATGTTTTTCAGCGTCAAGGTTATTAATGATATGTATTTCAACGGTGATGTTTCCCTGATTCTCTAAAGAAAGAAACAATTTTTTACTGGGGTTGCCGAGCAGTGACATCGCTTTGGTATGCTGATTAATTTGGTTCTTGATATCGATAACACCAATTTGAGAGAGTGCAACATTTAGCGATTCTTTTTGTTTTTCTGATATCTTATTAATAATCTGTGGCAGCATGTCGACGGTAATGCGTTCATGATGGGTCGTGGTATGACAAAAATACATTTCACTTCTTGGTATGTCTTTTTTTACTTGTTCCAGATGAATGTCTCGTTCGATGAAATATTCTGGAGTGAAGGTTTTGATGTGTTCATTCAGACTGATGCTTTTGCCCGCCGTAGAGATCTCACCCGTAGAAAATAAAGCACCAATAGACAGATTGACGGTAAACGCGGTATCATTTATCGCTGTCGTCGTGTAGGTGAATGCATCTTTAAACGCGGGTGATGCCATGGCCTTTAACTGATTAAAGGCGTCTATTTTTATATTGGCATCATCATTATTGAGCAGTTCAAACAACGCTTTTTTGGCATTTTCTTTATCAGTTCCACAAAACCAGTCTGCAATTTTATCCCACAATCTTTTTATTTCACTTGAGTTTTTGGCATTTTTTATTTCTTTTATTTCATTCAATGAAATCGTTCTTGAAAACAAACTCCCTGAAATATTAAATACTGTTGTCATAAATGCCCCCTTGGTTAAAGAAAGCCAGTATAACAGCGTGAACGTGAAGATAATCTATACTAAACTTAATTTTCAGGTTAATACCGTAGTGTAAAAATAATTATTTCCCCAACGTTTCTTCTCTATGGCTTTGATAAATTTGAGCAACGTTCTTAAAATATTCCGTCATATAGTTGATGCACAGTTGTACTTTGAGCGGCAAGTTATCCTTGCGTGTATACAACGCGTAAACCGGGCGCGGATCGGAGTGATAGCGGCTGAACAGAATTTCCACTTCGCCGCGCGCAATCTCGTCGATGATCCACATCAGTGGGATATAGGCGATGCCTGCGCCGGTTTTGAGCCAGCGTACCAGCGTCTGCGGATCGTTAGTGGCAAAGCGACCCTGCGGTGCTATTTTGGTGGAAATGCCCTCTGGGGCGATCAGCTCGAATTCACTGTCTGCACGCACGGTGTACTCCAACCAGGAGAAACTTTCCACGTCTGACGGTTTTTCCGAAGTGCCATGCTGGGTCAAATAACGTTTGGCGGCGCACACCACCATTGGCATCGAACCGAGACGTTTGGCAAACAGGCTGGAGTCCTGCAAGGCACCCACGCGGATAACGATATCCAACCCGTCTGCAATCAGGTTGGGGGCGGGAATGCCGGTGACCAGATTGACCGAGAGCCCTGGGTATTTTAGCAGCATCTCTGCTGTCATGGCCGCCAGCACATTTTGCGCCATGGTGGAGGAACTGCCAATGCGCAGTGTGCCGATCGGCGTGTTGTTGAAGGCGTAGAGCTGATCGTGCGCTTCGTGCGCCTCATGCAGCATACGCCGGCAGCCGTGGTAGTAGATCTTGCCGCCTTCTGTAAGCCCAATGCTGCGCGTGCTGCGATTGAGCAGCTTGATCTGTAGCTCTTCTTCCAGCCGGGTCACCGTTTGGCTGACGGCAGAAACGCTCATGTTCAATTGTCGGGCTGCGGCGGTAAACGAGCCACACTGCACTACGCGCGCAAAGACCGACATGCTCTTTAGTCTTTCCATTATTCACTCTGGCTTAAAAGTGATTTAGATCACACATCGTAGATGAAACGCAAATAAACATCCATAATACACCGCATTCGAACGAATCGGGCGGGAAGAATACCGGTGTGCTTCGTGCTACTTGTTTCCATCAGGTAACAGGCTGCGTTCGCTTCTACTAAACAACCTGCAATCTCTCTTGATCAGTGTAATGCCCTTCATGCCTTTTAGCATTGATGGCTGAAAGGCCCGTGTCGTCGTTGGTAATGAACCCTCATGCCTGTGTCTACGGTGACACGGTCGGTATTGTTTATTCGTCAATTGAAATAATGAAGAGGAAAAGAGGATGAGTTCACTCCCGGTGATGGTGCTGTTTGGCCTGTCCTTCCCGCCCGTATTCTTTGTGTTGCTGGTATCGCTGGCACTATTTTTTGTGTTGAACCGGCTTTGTTGAATAAATCAGAACTTGTAACGACTGTGCCCCATCGGGTCGATTGTTACGTGATGCGAATACTGTTCGGCATTCCTAATAGCGTGATCCGGTTAAGCGCTTTGACCATCGCCATGGCTTCACCCACCTGAGCATCGTAGTCACGCAGACTTAGATGACCACCCAGAAGCGTTTTGAACCAGAACATGGCCGTTTCAGCCACTGAGCGTCGGTGATAGCCCACTTTCTTTTTCCAGGTATCGTTGCTGCCGCTCAGGCGCTGATTTGCAACAGCGTGGTTACGCTCGTGGTAGTGGTCTGGCCAATA
>NZ_JBPETA010000037.1:0-24375 GCF_051710365.1 Symbiopectobacterium sp.
GCCTTGTTATAGGAGGGCCAGTTAGTGATTTTAAAATTTTGTTTTGCCATGGAGACCTGATTTTGAAACAACTATGGTGATCTGTTCCGATGATTACCCAAACTTTCTATTTATTCAACAAAGCCTTACGGATGGTAACGTGGGGAGTACTCATGCTGATTGGTCTGCAAAAAGCAGTAATAAATTCAGAACTTCAGAATACCGTCAAGTCCCGAAAAAAGAAAAATCAGGTTACCGTGGTATTAATTTATAGACGATCGGTCAATAATTAATTTGGTGAATTTTACGGCTGCGTTCCCCCGATGGGCGAACGATACGGAGACGAGGTTTACATGTTCAATGCAATCGTGATCGACAAGGTTGAAGGCAATTATCATGCAGCACTGGTGGCACAAGAGGAAAGTGCATTGCCGGAAGGGGACGTTACTGTCGCCATCGACTACTCCTCCATCAATTACAAGGATGCGCTGGCTATTACGGGGAGCGGTCCTATCGTACGTAAATTCCCGATGGTGCCCGGTATCGATTTTGCTGGCACGGTAATAGAAAGCGTTAACCCAGCGTACAAAGCCGGTGACAAGGTGCTGTTGACCGGATGGGGCGTTAGGGAAAAACACTGGGGTGGTTTGGCGGGTAAGGCACGGGTGAGCGCTGAGTGGCTGGCTCCGTTGCCACAGGGTTCAGACGCCAGACATGTGATGGCGATTGGTACGGCAGGGTTTACCGCGATGCTCTGCGTCGAGGCCGTGTTAAACCACGGAGTGAAACCGGAGGACGGTCCGGTGCTGGTAACCGGTGCCAGCGATGGCGTAGGCAGCTGTGCGGCCCTTATTTTGGCGCAGTTGGGGTATCAGGTGGTGGCTTCCACGGGGCGCCCCGGCAGAGGCTGATTGGTTGCGCAATAACGTCGGGGTGAGTGAGGTTATCGATCGTGCCGAGCTGAGTGCGCCGGGTAAACCGCTGCAAAAAGAGCGCTGGGTGGCGGCGGTGGATACCGTGGGCAGCCATACGCTGGCTAACGTGTGTGCCAGCCTTCAGTACGGCGGCATCGTTGCTGCCTGTGGTATGGCGCAAGGGTTGGATCTCCCGGCAAGCGTTGCACCGTTTATCCTGCGTAACGTGACCTTTCAAGGTATCGACAGCGTAATGGTCAGCACGGAAAAACGTCCGGCGCTCTGGGAAAAAGCCTGCAAATACCTGCCAATGGCAAAACTGGCTGCGTTAACAACGGAGTACCCGTTGACGCAGACCATTGATGTTGCCGGAGCCTTATTGGCGGGCAAAGTGCGAGGCCGTGCCGTGATCAAGTGCTGATAGCCTGATGTGACTGGCCCGCTTGATTATCGAGGTGGGCCAGATACCTTTGTTTACGCCCTGCTGGGGTTACTGTTTTGGTAGCGGTGGTGAAGGTAATGACATACCCTGTTCGCTACTCGCTCCTCTGCCTTGCTCCGCAGCATAGCTGTCGAGATTAAACTGTCGGATAGCACTAAGTCGTTGTTCTATTTTCTTCATATCTAATGCAGCCCTGAAGGCTTTTATCTTTTTCAACCTGTACTCTATTTCCCTGTTTTTATCTTGCTCAGTGAGCGGTGACGATGCAGGCGGCTGTATTGCTTCATATTGGTGAAATTGCAGCGACCACCCTCCCGACATCAATATTTTGCGACCGGGTTTTTTGCCGTTATCTGCACCCACAATGACAACATCAAACGATTCCACAGTGCGCTCTCCTGCCAATGGCGATATAAAAAGTTAGCATTTTCCCCGATAACCTACGGGCGGCTGATTGTAGTGTCAGGCGCGAAGGGATGCCAGCGTAACAAAATGTATATTTATACAAGAATATGTATTTTTTGATTTTATTGAGATAAATCCGACCAATAGCCGAATTGGTCATCTTTTCGTCAAAAAAAGTCATATTTTCCTTTTCCCGTTTAGGCTTGTCGCAGATAATGCGCCGCGTTCATGACCACAAATGGCCTAACGCTTATGCTACATTTATTTACCGGGGTTGATTTTCATACCGGTCTGATGCTGATTTTGGCACTGGTATTTGTTCTGTTCTATGAAGCCATAAACGGCTTTCACGATACGGCGAATGCTGTTGCCACCGTGATATATACGCGCGCGATGCGGGCGGAATATGCGGTTGTCATGGCCGGACTGTTTAACTTTTTCGGCGTGATGCTAGGCGGGTTGAGCGTGGCTTATGCCATCGTGCATTTGCTGCCTACTGATTTGCTGCTTAACGTCAGTTCCGCGCACTGCCTGGCCATGGTGTTCTCCATGCTGCTGGCGGCGATTATCTGGAACCTGGGCACCTGGTACTTTGGTTTGCCAGCCTCCAGTTCCCACACCTTGATTGGTTCTATCATCGGGATTGATTTGACCAACGCCCTGCTCACCGACACTTCCGTCGTGGATGCGCTCAATGTTCCCAAAATGATCAGTATCTTCCTGTCGCTGATCCTATCTCCCATTGTGGGGATGGTGGTCGCGGGTCTGATGCTGTTCGTGCTGCTGCGTTTCTGGAACAACAATAAGAAACGCAAACGCGTTCACTTGACGCCAGCCGATCGTGAAAAGCTGGATGGCAAACACAAGCCGCCGTTCTGGACGCGTACAGCGCTGATCATTTCCGCTATCGGTGTTAGCTTCTCCCACGGCGCGAACGACGGCCAGAAAGGTATCGGCCTGATCATGCTGGTACTGATTGGCGTTGCGCCTGCCGGCTTTGTCGTCAACATGAGCGCTTCCGGCTATGAAATCAGCCGCACGCGTGATGCGGTCGTCAATTTGCAGGAGTTCTATCAACAGCATGGCGATGCGCTCAAACACGTCATCGACCTCTCTACGCCTGTGCCGGCGACAGAAACTGTGCTGCCTGCTAACGGTGTTAAAGAGTCCCACTGCGACAGTTCGCGCGTAATGATCGCCATCGAACGTTCACTGGGTCTGCTGAATAACCTGAAGAGTTATGACCAGTTGAATGCCGAGGATCGCGGTCGCGTGCGTCGCTTGCTGATGTGCATCGCGGATACCATGGACAAGGTAGCGAAGCTGCCGGAAACCACGTCTGAAGATCGCCGCTACCTGAACAATCTGCGTCAGGATATGTTGAAAACCGTCGCATATGCGCCGTTATGGATTATCGTTGCTGTCGCATTGGCGCTCTCACTGGGTACCATGGTGGGCTGGCGTCGTGTCGCGGTAACTATCGGCGAGAAGATCGGTAAACGTGGCATGACCTATGCGCAAGGGGTGTCTGCACAGGTGACGGCGGCGCTGTCAATTGGTGTGGCGAGCTATACCGGTATGCCGGTGTCCACCACCCATGTTCTTTCCTCTGCGGTTGCGGGCACCATGATCGTTGATGGTGGCGGCGTACAGGGCAAAACGGTTAAGAACATCCTGCTGGCATGGGTGTTTACGCTGCCGGTTTCTCTGGTGATGTCCGGCGTGCATGTGGACATGCTGATCGTTCCGTTGCGTGATGACGAAGAGTAACACCCTCGTTCTCTTCCTCTCCCCGGTTAAGGCCGGGGAGCCTTTTTAGCCGGTGCATTTTTTTGCAAAATGACCGATTTTTTAGTCGATCGCATTTTTTACATCCCCTCTGTTAACCGCTTTTTTGTGCACTGAATTGCACTTTCTTTTGTTATATAACAGAAACTTATGACCAGTTTTTATTATTTTTTATGTGAAGATAAGTGCCTATCTCATTGGTTTTTAAGCATATAAAACGTTAAAAAACGCTTGCTTGAATATCCATCAGCAGTGCTATAGTCGAAGCGGCACAACATCATTCAACCTCGATCCCACAGGCTTTTAACGTGCATAACTTTCACCGTTTTCACGCGGCCAGGCACCTTGCTGCGCGTGAAAGGGTGCGAGATAAAAAAAGCACAGTCCACCGGACGCTTTTTCTTTTTTGCAGGAGTTGGTAATGGCTCAATTAGTCTCTCTGGAAAGTTTTCTCAATCAGGTTCAGCAGCGCGACCCGCATCAGCCGGAGTTTTCTCAGGCGGTCAGGGAAGTTTTCTCTACCCTGTGGCCGTTTCTGGAACAGAACCCGCGCTATGCAGAGCAAAGCCTGCTGGAACGTCTGGTCGAGCCAGAGCGTGTTATCCAGTTTCGCGTTGCCTGGACGGATGACAAAGGTCAGGTGCAGGTCAACCGCGCCTGGCGCGTGCAGTTCAGTTCCGCCATTGGTCCGTATAAAGGCGGGATGCGTTTCCACCCTTCGGTGAACCTCTCCATTCTCAAATTCCTCGGTTTCGAGCAAACCTTTAAAAACTCGCTGACCACGCTGCCAATGGGCGGCGGTAAAGGCGGTTCCGATTTCGATCCCAAGGGTAAAAGCCATGGTGAAGTGATGCGCTTCTGTCAGGCGCTGATCGCGGAACTGTATCGCCATCTGGGGCCGGATACTGACGTACCTGCCGGAGACATCGGCGTGGGCGGTCGTGAAGTGGGCTTTATGACCGGGATGATGAAAAAGCTGACCAACAACACCGCGTGTGTGTTTACCGGTAAAGGACTCTCTTTTGGCGGCAGTCTGATTCGCCCGGAAGCGACAGGGTATGGGCTGGTCTACTTCACGCAGGCGATGCTGGAGCGTCACGGCCTTGGGTTTGAGGGCATGCGTGTTGCAGTCTCCGGGTCCGGTAACGTGGCGCAGTATGCCATTGAAAAAGCGTTGTCTCTGGGCGCTCGTGTGATTACCGCTTCGGATTCCAACGGTACGGTCGTGGATGAAGCGGGCTTTACGCCGGAGAAACTGGCGCTGCTGGCGGATATCAAAAACCAACGTTATGGCCGTGTGGAAGATTACGCGCGCGAAGCCGGTCTCACGTACCTGCCAGGCCAAACGCCGTGGAACGTGCCGGTGGACATCGCACTGCCGTGCGCCACGCAGAATGAGCTGGACCTGACCAGTGCCAAGACGCTGATTGCTAATGGCGTGAAAGCCGTGGCGGAAGGGGCTAACATGCCGACCACGATCGAAGCGACGGATGCCTTCCTGGAAGCCAATGTGCTGTTTGCGCCGGGCAAAGCGGCAAACGCCGGTGGTGTCGCAACCTCTGGGCTGGAAATGGCACAGAATGCGGCGCGTATGGGCTGGGAAGCGGAGAAAGTGGATGCGCGTCTGCACCACATCATGCTGGATATCCACCATGCGTGCGTGGATTTTGGCGGCGAAGGCCAGCACACCAACTACGTGCGCGGCGCGAACATCGCGGGCTTTGTGAAAGTGGCAGATGCGATGCTGGCACAAGGCGTAGTGTGACGATATCGCCTCGTGAGGATATCCCCGTTTAGATTTGAGCGGGGATTTTTCTGTCCGCTCTGTGAAGGTTTCGTGCGCGTTAACCAACATGGATTTCTGCAACCGTTGCAGCACGCGCCCGACACGAGGCGCTCAATCGCCGCCGCCTCGTGACTCCAGGCTTTTCGCGAGAAATCACGTCGCTACGCGGTGCCTTCGGCGTTCGTGCCCGCGGTTCGGGCCGCCAGCGACGCGCTCCCGGCGCGGCGCTAGCTTTCGCGGCGTCCATGCCGCTCACCCGGCGGTCACGCCACCTCAGCGTGATTCTTTACGCGAATTAACATCAAAGAATAAAACCCAGAGTAACTTTCAATCTGTCGGTGCATCAGCCTAGATATTCAATGATTGATAGTCCGCCGTTATAATCCATGCTGTAAATAATGCCCTGTGCATCCACAAACACATCACAGGACTGAATTACGCGTGGGCGGCCCGGACGGGTATCCATCATTTTCTCTGGCGCGGCAGGCACCAGCGCGCCGGTTTCCACGGGGCGATACGGGTTGCTGATATCGTAAGCGCGTACGCCAGCGTTTTGGTAGGTGGCGAAAATCAGCGTTGAGCTGATAAAGCTACCCGGCCAGTTCTCGTGCAGGTTATGCGGCCCGAAGTGCGCGCCTTTGCCCACGTAATCCACTTCATCCGGCTGCGGAAAGGTGGAAATGCTGACCGGGTTGCTTGGTTCGCGAATATCGAACAGCCAGATCAGCTTCTCGCCATCTTCCTGATTGTCCAGTACCGCCTCATCCAGTACCACCAGCAGATCGCGATCCGGCAACGGCAGCGCGGTGTGGGTACCGCCGCCGAACGGTGGGCTCCAGTTGCGGTGGCTGATCAACTGCGGATGATGGCGATCGCTCACGTCCAGCAGCGTCAGGCCACCGTCACGCCAACTGGCGTAAGCGGTATCGCCGCTGATAATCGCGTGGTGCAGCGCATAGCGTTTTCCTTCCGGCCAGTTGAGCGTTTCGCCTGCGGCACTGTGCATGCCCGGCAACCACCAGCGCCCCGCCACTTCGGGCTTACGCGGATCGGCAAGATCGATGGTCAGGAAGATATAATCACTAAAACCGTCCAACAGGGCGGAGACGTAGGCCCAACGCCCGCCGACGTACCAAATACGGTGAATACCAATGCCGTTCAGCGGCAGAAAGCTGATTTCACGCGGCTTGTCCGGCGTTGCGATATCAAACACGCGCAGTCCGGCGCTCCAGCCTCTGTCTTGCACGTCACTCACCGTATCGGCAACGGAGCGTGTGTAATAGACCTTCTCATCGGCAAAGCGGGTGTCAGCAAACAGATCGCGTGCGTTAATCACCAGCAGCAGATCGTCATGTGCCTGCAAATGCACATTCCAGGTGCCAGGCGGGGCGGACACGTAACCCGCCGCCCTGGGGTTTTTCGCATCGCGCACATCGACGATGGAGAACCCCTGCGACTTCCTGCTGCACCGCATGGATGCCGAGCTGCTTGGCCTGACGCGGTGAGCGAATCTCAACGGGCTTTCCATCAATGGCAACGGTTCCCTGATAGTGCTCATGCGCACCGGAAAGTGCCGCCATCAGCGTGGATTTGCCTGCGCCATTGGCACCGGTCAGCGCGTGGATAGAGCCGCCTTCCAGGGTGAAATCGACCTGCGTCAGCGCAGCGAAGCCGGAAAAGGCAATGGAAATCCCACGCATTTCCAGTTTGTGTGGCGTTGGCCGATGTGTGTACGTCATGGCGGTCATCCCAGGAAAAAAATCATCTGATCGGCCAGATCTTTCACGGGGTGATAACGCCTGGCAATGAACGAAAACGCATAAGATAAAGCAAAATTTTATTGGCCGTCCAGATGTCCATACGTAACATGAAGATAATTCATAAAACAGACGCTTACAGAGCAACATGAAAAAAATGCATCATGATGCCCTCAATATTTATAGCCATCCAGAAGTCTATTTATGATAAGGTAGTGATTATTCACCGATGACAGTCAACACACGACAGGATGTAGCATCATGACCAGCACGGCAATTCGCGTGGTAACCGGCCCCGCCAACTATTACTCCTACCCCGGCGCGTTGCAGGAGCTGGAAAGCCTTTATACCCCGGCACAGTTGGAAAGCGCGGTCTGGATTTATGGTGAACGAGCGATTGCGGCGGCCACTTCGTTTTTGCCCGCGGCGTTCAACGTAGCCGGTGCGAAGCACATTGCTTTTGGCGGCCATTGCAGCGAAAGCGCGGTGGTGCAACTCTGTGCACAAGCGGGTGACGATCGTCAGGTGGTGATTGGTGTCGGCGGCGGTGCGCTGTTGGACACGGCTAAAGTGGTGGCGCGTCGCCTCGGTGTACCGCTGGTGGCTATCCCTACCATCGCTGCCACCTGTGCCGCCTGGACGCCGCTTTCCGTTTGGTATAACGATGAAGGCCAGGCGCTGCGTTTTGAAGTTTTCAACGATGCCAACCATCTGGTGCTGGTGGAGCCAACTATCATTCTGCGCGCGCCGCAGGAATATTTGCTGGCAGGGATCGGTGATACGCTGGCGAAATGGTATGAGGCGGTGGTGTTGAGTCCACAACCGGAAAATCTGCCGCTGACGGTGCGTTTGGGGATTGAAACGGCGCTCTCTATTCGTAATGTACTGCTCAACAGCAGCGAACAGGCGTTGGCCGATCAACGGCGTGGCGAACTGACGCAGGCTTTCCTTGATGTGGTCGATGCGATTATCGCTGGTGGTGGTATGGTCGGCGGCTTGGGTGAACGCTACACCCGTGTGGCTGCGGCGCATTCGGTGCATAACGGGTTGGCCACCTTACCGCAAACCGAGCGTTTCCTGCACGGCACCAAAGTGGCTTATGGCATTCTGGTGCAGAGCGAACTGCTCGGACAGCGCGACGTTACCGAGCAGCTGATTGCGGCGTTTGCGCGTTTCAACTTGCCCACCAGCCTGAAGGCGCTGGACGTGGATATCCATCATCACGCCGATGTGGAGAAGGTCATTGCGCGCACGCTGGCACCGTTCGAATCGATCCATGCGCTGCCTGTGCCGCTGAATGCAGAAAGCCTGCGTGCTGCCATCGAGCGGGTTGAGGCGTTATCGGTGTAGTCTGTTGATGATGGCAAAGCACACATTCATGCGCGCTTTGCCAATTTTACGGCTTATTGGTGAGTGCATACTGCAACCAGAGCGTAGCAACGCGTGGTGTCGTTAATTCTGATTTTGCGGTTAAGCAATGGAAATCACTACAGGTTATCTGGTTTATTGATACACAATGAGGAAAATCCTCGAATTATCAGAGAACCAGAATGACGCTTTATCAGATAAAGCCAGCCTTTCAGGCATGTTTACGCCCCCTGATGTTTTGGTTGCACAAACACCACGTTACAGCCAACCACGTCACGATCTCTGCCGTTGTACTCTCAATTCTCACGGGTGCTGCACTCAGTATATTTCCTGATCCTGCCTTGTTCGCCCTGCTACCGGTTGTGTTATTTGTGCGGATGGCACTCAACGCATTGGATGGCATGTTGGCACGCGAGTGTCATCAACAATCGAAGCTTGGTGCCATCCTGAATGAAACCGGTGATGTTATCTCTGATATCGCACTGTATTTGCCGTTTATGCTGCTGCCTAACAGTCATGCGCTGCTGGTTCTGGTGATGCTGCTCTGTGCGCTGATGACGGAATTTTGTGGCGTGTTAGCACAATCCATCAATGGGGTACGCAGCTATGCTGGCCCGTTGGGCAAAAGCGACAGGGCGCTGGTCTTTGGTGCCTGGGGCTGGCGATCTGGCCGCAACTTACCACGTGGAATAACGCTGTGTGGGGCATTGCAACCCTGTTGCTGATGTGGACGGTGGTTAACCGCTGTCGGAGTGTGTTAGGCGAAGAACAGGTAAATTGATGCTGTTGGGCAACCTCTCGGTAATGACAAGGACATTATTCTCATGAGCAATCTACGGACGCCGGACGAGCGGTTTTTTTTGACCAGTGATAGTACAGAGCTGTTTTATCGCCACTGGCCTGCAATCTCAGGGGGCACGCCGCACAAAGTGATCGTGCTGTTTCATCGCGGGCATGAGCATTCCGGGCGTCTACAACACATTGTTGATGAACTGGCGATGCCGGATACCGCATTTTATGCTTGGGATGCCCGTGGTCACGGACGTTCTCCCGGTCAGCGGGGCTATAGCCCTTCGTTGTCTCGTTCAGTGCAGGATGTTGATGAATTCGTCCGTTTCGCCGCTGATGATAGCCAGGTTTCAATGGAGGATGTGGTGGTAGTGGCGCAAAGTGTCGGTGCAGTGCTGGTTGCCACCTGGGCGCATGATTACGCACCGCCCATTCGCGGCCTGGTGCTCGCATCGCCTGCATTCAAGGTTAAATTGTATGTACCGTTTGCGCGCCCCGGTCTGGCGTTGATGCATCGCCTACGTGGCCTCTTTTTCGTTAACTCCTATGTTAAAGGCAAATACCTGACACACGATTCGCAACGTGTGGCGAGTTTTAACCAGGATCCGCTGATTACCCGCCCCATTGCGGTGAATATTTTGCTGGATCTCTACAAAACGGCGGAACGCATCGTCAGCGATGCCAGCGCCATTGCCTTGCCTGTGCAACTGCTGGTTTCCGGGGCCGATTACGTGGTACATCGACAACCGCAGATTGATTTTTATCAGCGTTTGCGTAATCCCATTAAAGAACTGCATGTATTGCCGGGCTTTTATCACGACACGTTGGGCGAAAAAGAGCGGCACCTGGCTTTTGATAAGATGCGTGGCTTTATCGATACTCTCTATGCCTTGCCACCACAGCGTGTGGACTACAGTAATGAAGATCGCTGGAGTCTCGGCGCTGATAGCTGGCGAGTGTTACGCGGCGGGGCGGAACCTTACTCGCTGGACGATATCGCGTACCGTGGGCTGCGTTATGGTATGAAGATGCTGGGCACGCAGTCCACGGGGGTCCGTTTGGGCTTTGAAACCGGTTTTGATTCCGGAAGTACGCTGGACTATGTCTACCGTAACCAGCCTCAGGGAAGCAGCGCGTTGGGGCGTCTTATCGACAAACAGTATCTCAATAGCGTGGGCTGGCGAGGGATCCGACAGCGCAAAATCCACCTCCAGATGTTGATTCAGCAGGCTGTTACGAAACTGATTGAAAAGGGAAAAACGGTCCGAGTGGTCGATGTTGCCGCAGGACACGGGCGCTATGTTCTTGATGCGCTGGAAGGCGATGCTGCGGTGAGCGAGATTTTGCTGCGTGACTACAGCGAACTGAACGTGAAGCAGGGACAAGCCATGATCGCCGCTCGCGGTATGGGCGGGCGTGCGAGATTCGAACGTGGTGACGCCTTTAACCGCGAAGAGCTGGCATCGTTGGAACCTCGTCCCACTCTGGGTGTTGTCTCTGGTTTGTACGAGTTGTTCCCTGAAAACGCACTGGTACGCAACTCCCTTGCCGGGCTGGCAGAGGCGATTGAGCCTGGTGGCATTCTGATTTATACCGGGCAGCCTTGGCACCCACAGCTTAAAACTATCGCGTGGTCACTGACCAGTCATAAAGATGGCAAAGCGTGGGTGATGCGTGTCCGCACACAGGGTGAAATGGATGCGCTGGTGCGGGAGGCGGGTTTCGATAAATGCGCCCAGTTGATTGATGAATGGGGAATTTTCACTGTTTCCATGGCGGTGCGCCGCGCATCATGATGAGTCAGCGTTCACTCTACTTGCAGGGTTTAGGGTGGCTGACTCTGCTCGCGCCATTCTTCTTTTTAACCTATGGTCAGGTCAATCAGTTTACGGCCGGACGAGAAAATATCGGTAGCCTGGTGTTTGACTGGGAGCGGCACATTCCTTTATATACCGCTGACCATCGTCCCCTATTGGAGCCTGGATCTGCTCTATGGCTTGTCCTTGTTTGCCTGCACATCATTAAAAATGCAACGACGGCTGGTCTGTCGGCTCGTGTTGGCATCAATCACTGCCTGCATCGGCTTTTTGTTGTTTCCCTTGCAGTTTACTTTTAGCCGGCCGGAGATCACCGGTCTGGCAGGGTGGCTATTCGGTCAGCTTGAGCAGTTCGACTTACCGTACAACTAGTCTCCATTGTTACATATTATTCTGTGCTGGTTGCTGTGGCGGCATTTTAATCGTCGCCTGACGGGTATTTGGCAGAAGTTGAATGCGTTCTGGTTTTTGCTGATTGCCATTTCGGTGCTCACCACCTGGCAGCATCATTTTATTGATGTGCTGACAGGCCTGGCGCTTGGTATGGTCATCGACTGGCTTATTCCCGATGAGGGCAGATGGCGCTGGCAACGCGCCAACGCTAAGCGCCAACAACTTGCCGGGCGCTATTTTTGCGGTGCGCTAGTTTGCCTGGCGGGAACCTTTCTGACGCTCTGGCTGTGGTGGCCGACGCTGGCACTGCTGATTGTGGCGCTGTCCTATGGGTTTCTTGGCGTTGATGCATTGCAAAAAGACCACGAAGGGCAGCTCACCCCTGCGGCCTGGTGGTTGCTGTTGCCCTGGCGGGTAGGAATGCTGTTTTCTATGCGATGGTATACCCGACGTCTGCCGGCGATGAATCCCGTTTCCGATGGCGTATTTTTAGGGGCGTATCCACGTAGGCCTCCTGCACAGCGCGCAGTACTGGATCTCACCAGTGAGTTCCCCCGCTCCCGGGCACATCAGGGCGGAGGATATCGGTGTGTGCCGATGTTGGATCTGGTTAATCCCGATGAGACGTCGCTTCATGTGGCCGTGAAGGCACTAGAGCAATTGCGTTTAACGCACGGCAGCGTGCTGGTCCACTGTGCATTGGGGCTCTCACGCAGTGCGCTGGTGGTTACGGCGTGGCTATTACAGCGTTATCCTGAGTTGTCCGTCGCCTGCGCGGTGATGCGTGTACGTAAGGCGCGTCCGCAGGTGGTGGTGTTTACCCCCGAACATATAGAGATGTTGGAAAGATGGAAGAAACAAGTAACAGCATAACAAACAGGCGCGATCTGCAATCTCGCTTCGTGGTAAAAACGCTGAACAGCTGGCGTTTCTTTTTGCTCTTGTCTGTTCCGCCGCTGGTGTGGGCCATCTTTACCACACCACCCGGTGTAATCTGTTTCGTCATCGTATTCCTGACGGGTATTGTGTGGTTGGGTTGTTGGCGACTCTGGCTGGACGTGCAGTATTTTACGTTAATCAACCAAGAGAATGATGCACAGGTTGGCGCGATACTTTTCTTTATCTGGCAGCGTGAAAGGCTACAGGCGCTCTCGTTGGTAGAACGTCAGCAGGGTGTTTTATGGATAATCTGGCTTATCGCGCTGCTGTTACATTAAGTTGCCTGTCTATGCGCTACAGCGGCAAATAAAAATCAAAGCGGTGGCTTTTGGTGGTCAGCATCGATTGGGCGGCAATGCCCGCCAGCGGTGGGGCGTAGTCGGGGCGTTTTACCACCACACGCTTTTTCGCCAACGCCCGCGCGGGAGCCAGCAGTGCATCCGCATCGTCGTCCGCTCCCACCAGTGATTGAAACACCCGCATCTCTTTCTTTACCAGCGCACTTTTTTGCCGATGAGGAAACATGGGATCGAGATAGACCACATCCGGTGGCGGTGTGATATCGCTCAGGGCTGTGTGGCTTGAGGCGTGAATCAGCGTCAATCTTTCGCGCAGCCACGCGCCTATCTCGGCATCTTCATAGCCACGTCGTAAACCATCGTCGAGCAGCGCGGCAACTACCGGGTTACGTTCCAGCATGCGTACACGACAGCCTAACGAGGCCAGCACAAAGGCATCACGGCCTAATCCGGCGGTGGCATCCACGACGTCCGGCAGATAATCCTTTTTGATGCCGACCGCTTTAGCAACCGCTTCGCCGCGCCCGCCGCCAAAGCGACGGCGGTGGGCCATTGCGCCAGAGACGAAATCGACATAAATAGCGCCGAGCTTCTCTTCATCCTGCTTACGCAACTCCAGACGTTCTGGCGTCAGCACCAGCGCCAGCGTCGCGCTGGGATCGTCCTGCAATCCCCAGCGTGTCGCTAATGCATCAAGGGCGCCTCTATCGGCGCCCCCTTCTGCCAGCAGGCTGATGTTCACCCTTTAATACCATAGTGGTGCAGCATGGCATCAAGCTGTGGTTCACGGCCACGGAAGCGCTTGAACAGATCCATCGGCGCTTCGGAACCACCGCGCGACAGGATATTATCCAGGAAAGACTGGCCGGTGGTGCGGTTGAAAATGCCTTCTTCTTCAAAGCGAGAGTAGGCGTCCGCTGCCAGAACATCCGCCCACAGGTAGCTGTCGTAGCCTGCGGCATAGCCGCCTGCGAAGATATGGCTGAAGGCGTGCGGGAAACGATTCCAGCTTGGGCTGGGCACGACGGCGACCTTGGCTTTGACATCGGCCAGTGTCGGCAGAATTTGTGCCCCTTTTGCCGGATCGTATTCCGCATGCAGACGGAAATCGAACAGGCAGAACTCAAGTTGGCGCAGGATAAACAACGCAGCCTGATAGTTTTTGGCTGCCAACATCTTGTCCAGCATGGCTTGTGGCAACGGTTCGCCGGTTTCGTAGTGACCGGAGATAAACGCCAACGCTTCCGGCTCCCAGCACCAGTTTTCCATAAACTGGCTCGGCAGTTCGACGGCATCCCATGGCACACCGCTAATGCCAGCCACCCCTGCGGTATCGATCTGCGTCAGCATATGATGCAGGCCGTGACCAAATTCATGGAACAACGTAGTGACTTCATCGTGGGTGAACAGCGCGGGTTTGCCATTGACCGGACGGTTGAAGTTACATACCAGATAGGCCACCGGTTTTTGCAGTTCACCGCTGCTCTTGCGCAGGCGTCCCGCGCAGTCATCCATCCAGGCACCGCCACGCTTGTGTTCGCGCGCATAGAGATCGAGATAGAAGCTGCCGCGCAGTTCACCGCTTTCATCAAACAGGTCAAAGAAACGTACTTCGGGGTGCCACACGTCTACGTCGTGGCGCTCTTTGGCCGTAATGCCATAAATGCGTTTCACCACTTCAAACAGCCCTTCAACTACGCGCTGTTCTGGGAAATAAGGGCGCAGTTGCTCATCGCTGATGGTGTAGAGGTGCTGCTTTTGCAATTCGCTGTAGTAAGTAATGTCCCACGGTTGCAGTTCGCCAGCGCCATGATGCGCTTTGGCGAAGGCGCGAAGTTGTGCCAGTTCCGCTTCCCCTTGTGGGCGGGCACGCGTTG
The DNA here is from genome assembly GCF_051710365.1 of Symbiopectobacterium sp. NCBI lineage: Bacteria > Pseudomonadati > Pseudomonadota > Gammaproteobacteria > Enterobacterales > Enterobacteriaceae > Symbiopectobacterium > Symbiopectobacterium sp. The sequence continues at coordinate 14,554 of NZ_JBPETA010000037.1, forward strand.
CCAGATCGTTGAGGAAATCCAGCACCTGCTGTGGGTTTTCTGCCATTTTGGTGGCAAGGGATTTATCGGCGAAGCTGCCAAAGCCCAACAGTTGCGCCAGTTCATGGCGCAGCGCCAGCTCCTCGGCCATCACTTCGCTGTTGTCCCATTTACCCGCGTTCGGCCCCTGATCGGAGGCGCGGGTTGCATAGGCGCGATACATCTCTTCACGCAGCGCCTGATTGGCGCAGTAGGTCATGACCGGCAGGTAGCTGGGGATATCCAGAGTCAGCAGCCAACCTTCCAGCCCTTTCGCCTCGGCTTGTGCAGCGGCCACAGCCAGCGCGCTTTCCGGCATCCCTTCAAGCTGCGCAACGTTAGTGATGTGCTTATTCCAACCCATGGTGGCGTCGAGCACGTTGTTGCTGTACTGCGCGCCCAGTTCAGACAGACGCGCGGCAATTTCGCCATAGCGTTTCTGTTTTTCCGGCGGCAAACCGATACCGGACAGTTCGAAGTCGCGCAGCGCATTATCCACCGCTTTTTTCTCCGCGACGCTCAATGTGGCGTAGTGGGCCCCTTCTTTCAGGTCGCGATACGCCTGATACAACCCGGTGTGTTGTCCAACCCAGGTGCTGTATTCAGAGAGCAGCGGCAAGCATTGCTCATAGGCCGCGCGCAGCTCAGGGCTATTTTTCACGGCATTGAGGTGGCCGATCGGAGAAAACAGACGGCCCAGACGATCGTCGCTCTCTGCCAGCGGTTGACACAGATTTTCCCAGGTGAACGGTGCACCCTGCGCGACCACGCGCTCAACCGCACTGCGGCAGTCTGCCAGAGCAGACTGAACGGCGGGGACGATGTCATCAATGTTAATGGCGGAAAACGGGGGCAGGGTAAACGGGGTCAATAATGGATTCGTCATATCACGGTCCCATCGTTATGTGTCAGCCAGCGACAAGGGCAGTCGCGCGATCGGCGGTGCTGGCAAAAAAAGCGAATTATTGATTAACATGAGGCCAGAAAGGGCAAAAATCAATGAACGGGGGAGAATTCCCTGAGCATGTCGAAACTGCGCATACCGTGCACGTTAGCGCGCGTGAGTGACTGCGCAGAGGGTTCACTGCGGCGTTGCGGGCAGTGTGAAGTGAGTGGTGCTGTGTTTAAGGTCGTGTACGTACCGCTTCGTTGCTCCCCGGCGTATCATAACCGGCATAAAAATAAACCACGGTTTGTGGATTGCCGTATTCGCTAAAAAACTCGGCGATACGGTCACGCTCCAGCCCATAGCGCCGTGAAAGCAGGCCCGCCTCAAACGCGGCTTTTTGCCCGATCGCCCACCGCTTCCGCCAGGTTATACGCGTAACCACAGATATAACCGCGTCGATATTCGAGACCGTGGTGCTGAATTTCGCTCAGGGGTTGTGGCGTTTGGGCTTTAAGCTCGTCCATAACGCCATCGCCAAAGGGGTTTGCCATGATGTTCTCCACTCACTATCGCTATATAATTAATAATATAACGGTCGAGCGGCCCTTTCGGCAAGGGGATTGCAAGAGGATTGCGTTATGGTTTTCCGGTGATATTTTCTGCGGCAGAACGTTTATACTGTGCGAGACATGATCTTGCCTTCGGGCACCCAGTTTATTTCACCGGAACAAAAACCGTTATGTTGAGTTATCGCCACAGTTTTCACGCCGGCAACCATGCCGACGTACTGAAGCACACCGTTCAGAGCCTGATCATTACTGCGCTCAAAGAAAAAGAGAAACCGTTTCTGTATCTGGATACCCATGCAGGGGCCGGGCGTTATCAGCTCAGCGGTGAACATGCGGAACGCACCGGGGAGTACCTGGAAGGGATTGCCAAACTGTGGCAGCGGGATGATATTCCCGAAGCGCTGACCCCTTACTTGAATGCGGTTAAAGCCTACAACAGTAATGGCACGCTACGTTTCTACCCCGGTTCGCCGCTGATTGCCCGCCAACTGCTGCGCGAGCAGGACAGTATTCACCTGACGGAATTGCACCCTAGCGACTTCCCGTTGCTGCGCGGTGAGTTTCAACGTGATTCGCGAGCCAAAGTGGTGCGTGAAGACGGCTATCAGCAGTTGAAATCTCAGTTGCCGCCCGCCTCTCGCCGTGGATTTATCCTGATAGATCCCCCCTATGAGTTGAAAACCGACTATCAGGCGGTGGTCAAAGGGATTCAGGAAGGTTACAAACGTTTTGCCACCGGCGTGTACGCGCTGTGGTATCCGGTGGTATTACGTCAGCAAATCAAGCGCATGCTCAAAGAGCTGGAAGCCACCGGTATCCGTAATATTCTGCAAATTGAACTGGCAATGCTGCCTGACAGCGATCGTTATGGCATGACGGCGTCAGGCATGATCGTGATCAACCCGCCGTGGAAACTGCACGCGCAAATGCAGGCGCTGCTGCCGTGGCTGCACGGCGTGCTTGCGCCTAATGGCACTGGGCATACGCTGATTGAGCAGGTGGTGCCGGAATAACCTGACAGGTTTTGCCTGTTGCACCCATCGGCAAAACCGACGTTAACGGTTTTGCCGCAGACCGAGTTCAGGGGTTACACTGCGTTTTATTCTCTTCACTTAACCATGGATCTTCTCATGACAAAGCATTATGACTATCTCGCCATCGGTGGCGGCAGTGGCGGTATTGCGTCCATTAACCGTGCGGCAATGTATGGGCAAAAATGTGCGTTGATTGAAGCAAAGTATCTGGGCGGCACCTGCGTTAATGTCGGCTGCGTACCGAAAAAGGTCATGTGGCACGCGGCGCAGATTGCCGAAGCGATCCACCAGTATGGGCCGGACTATGGTTTTGATACCACCGTTAACGCCTTCAACTGGGATGTCCTAGTGAAGAACCGCAGTGCCTATATCGATCGCATTCATCAGTCCTACAACAATGTGCTGGGCAAAAACCAGGTAGACGTTATCCACGGCTTTGCCCGTTTTGTCGATGCGCACACCGTTGAAGTGAATGGTGAAACCATCACTGCCGACCATATTGTGATCGCGACGGGCGGCCGGCCGACGCGTCCTTCGATTCCCGGTGCTGAGTACGGCATCGATTCCGACGGTTTTTTTGCGCTTGACGGGTTGCCAAAACGTACGGCAATTGTCGGTGCGGGCTATATCGCCGTTGAGATCGCTGGCGTTGTGAATGCGCTCGGTTCCAAAACCCATCTGTTTGTGCGCAAGCACGCGCCGTTGCGCAGCTTCGATCCGCTGATTTTTAGTACGCTGGTGGAAGTGATGGAGGCAGAAGGGCCGATGCTACATACCGAATCCACACCGCAGGCGGTGGAGAAAAACGCTGATGGCAGCCTGACCCTGCATCTGACCAACGGTGAATCCTATACCGTGGATTGCCTGATTTGGGCGATTGGCCGTGAACCGGCAACCGATAACCTGAATATTGAAGCGGCGGGTGTCATCAAAGATGAGCGCGGTTTTATCAAGGTAGATAAATACCAGAACACCAACGTGCCGGGCGTTTATGCGGTGGGTGACAACACCGGCGCTATCGAACTGACGCCGGTGGCTGTTGCGGCGGGGCGCCGCCTCTCAGAACGGCTGTTTAACAACAAGCCGGAAGAGCATCTGGATTACACCAATATTCCGACCGTGGTGTTCAGCCATCCGCCGATTGGTACCGTCGGGTTGACTGAACCGCAAGCGCGGGAAAAATTCGGTGATGACCAGGTTAAGGTCTACACCTCTTCCTTCACCGCGATGTACACCGCAGTAACCCAGCACCGCCAACCGTGCCGCATGAAGCTGGTGTGTGTTGGGCCGGAAGAGAAAATCGTTGGCATACATGGCATCGGCTTTGGCATGGATGAAATGCTGCAAGGCTTTGCCGTAGCGGTGAAAATGGGCGCGACCAAACGCGACTTCGACAATACCGTGGCGATTCATCCGACCGCATCGGAAGAGTTTGTGACGATGCGCTAAAGTCGCTGCCTGACGACCTTTTCAATGCCTTAAAAGAAGCTCAATCCTGAGCTTCTTTTTTTATTGGCAGCACTCTACGGTTTACTGCTTCGACGCTTCAGCCCGATAAGCGAGCAGAAATACTGTGATGGCGCGAGAGACCGCGTCTTCAATGCGTTTGGCGTCAGGCGCGGTGTCGACGCCCAATGCTGCGACAAGAAACAACTCCGCTTCAATCAGCCCTTTCAAATGCATCGCGCATACCCAACTGTCTGAGTGACGCAGAATGCCTTCGTCGCTTTTTTTACTCAGGTAATGGCTTAACCGTTTCCAGCCCTTTTGTGGCCCTTCGGCATAAAACAAGCGGCCAATGTCGCTACGTTCTGATTCACTAATCGCCATGCGCCAGATTGCCATCAGGCCGCTGCTCAGCACTGAGGAGAGGTAATTGCGGCCAAATTGGTTAAGCGTCGTTTCGATATCTTTCTTTGGGTCTAGTGATTCGAACGCTTCCGCGATGTCGGTTTTGGCTGACGATGCCATGACAGCAGAGAAGATGTCTTCTTTGGAACTGAAATAGTTATAGAGCGTTGATTTGGAGCCCCCGACGCGACTGGCGATCTCCGACATCGACGTGTTGTTGAATCCCTGCTCTATAAATGCGCGCGTCGCGATATCCAGTAATGGTTTGACGCTTGGTTTCACTTTTAACTCGCATACGCTTCTCTTTCCGTCCAATGGGTAATCTTCTCTTGACTATCGTTTTATGTCAAGTTATAAAAAAACCGTACTGTACGGTATTAAAAATGATGTATCTTGAAAATCAATAAGTTAATAAATCGCAGCCTGTTACCTCCTGATTTGCGGTTTTCAATGCTTGCCGTGGTGCTCATCCTGGCGGGCTGTTCAACCGCCCCAGACAACACACTGAGCCAAATAAAACGCGCCGATGAGTTTGCCTCTTCACAGTCGCTGACCACCGAAAAAGAGGGCCGCTGGCCAGATGCGCAGTGGTGGCTACGCTACCACGACAGGCAGTTGGACAGCCTGATGGAAGCGGCGCTGGCTTCTGCGCCAACCTTGGCTCTGCGACTGCTAATCTGAGTTTTAATCTCGATTTTTGGGGCAAAAACCGTGCTGAAGTCGCCGCTGCAACGTCAGATTATGCGGCGGCGGGTGCGGAAATGCAGTCGGCAAAATTACTGCTCCAAGCCGCTTTGGTGCAGTCCTATGCGGAGCTGGCACGTTTGTACCTCAACCGTGACACGACGCAGAATGCGTTGGAGATCCGTAGCAAAACCGTTGAATTGATGACAGAGCGCAATCTCAATGGGCTTGAAACTGACGGCGTGGTCAAACAGGTGCAGGCGCTGAAAGCGAGCGCTGAGGCCGAATTGATTGCCTCCGATGAGGCCATCCAGCTACAGAAAAATGCCATTGCCGCATTGTTGGGCGACGGGCCAGACCGGGGGCTTTCTATTCAGCGTCCGGCGATCCATCTGGATGAATCCTTTAATTTGCCTGCTAAAACTGGCATCAACATTCTGGGCCACCGTCCGGACATTAGCGCCGCGCGTTGGCGTGTTGAAGCCGCGGCAAAACGCATTCATGTCGCCAAAACCGCGTACTACCCTGATGTCAGCATTACCGGTTTTATTGGCTATCAGTCGTTCGGCCTGAATAATCTGACGCGTTCTGGCAACGATGCCGGAAGCATTGGGCCTGCGCTGTATCTGCCTATTTTCACCGGTGGCCGTTTATCCGGGCAATTAACCTCCGCTGAGGCCAACTACGAAGAGTCTGTTGCGACTTACAACAACACGCTGACGCTGGCATTGCACGATCTGGCCAATGTGGTTACCCGCGCCAATGCTCTGAAAGCCCGCCTGTCAAAAAGCGAAAATGCATTCGAAAACGCCAAAGCGGCGTATCTCATTGCAGATAAACGCTATCGCGGTGGCCTGGCGACCTATCTCGATGTCCTGACAACAGAGGACGCCATGCTGGATACCCAACCCAGCGCGTATTAGTGAATTTGCAATCACAGGCGTTCTCACTCGATGTTTCATTAATCCACGCGTTAGGCGGCGGGTTTGATGCTTCTTAATCCTATCTCGACTTGCAGGAAGTTTTTCTATGTCACAGCGAAATAATGACTCTGCCACGCCTGCGGCGGACACACATTTTCATGCATCGCGCGCGGCGTCATCGCGTAAAAAAGGGTTTATGGGATTGGCTGCTGTGGTGGTTATCGCCGCGGGCGGCTACGGCGTGTGGTATGCGATGGTGGGTTCGTGCTATGTCACCACCGATAACGCCTACAGTGCGGCGGAAGTGGCGGAAGTGACGCCTTCGGTAACCGGTATTGTGCAGGCGGTGAATGTGGTGGATACGCAGTGGGTGAAGCAGGGAGACGTGCTGGTACAACTGGATGACACTGATGCTCGCTTGGCACTGGCGCAGGCAGAGGCGATGCTGGGGCAATCGCGGCGGCGCGTGAGCAGCTACAAGGCGACCGACGAGGGATTGGCCGCGCAAGTCAAGGCGAGGGAAGCGGATGAAACGCAGGCGCAAGCGCGTCTGGTGGCGTCACAGGCCGACTTCACCAAAGAGCAGGTGGATTTAACGCGGCGCGAGGCGCTGGCAAAGTCCGGCGCGGTATCCGGTGAGGAATTAACTAACGCACGTAATGCGATGGCCCAGGCTGAATCTAACCTCAATGTCGCCAAAGCGGCGGCGGCGCAGTCGGTGGCTAATCGCTTATCGACCATCGGTGCGAAAAAAGCCAATGCGGCGTTGACCATTGATGCCACGGTGGAAACCAACCCAGAGGTGATGCTGGCGAAAGCAAAGGTGGAGCAGGCACAAGTGGATTTGGCCCGCACCATTATCAAAGCACCCGTCGATGGGGTTATTGCCAGACGCCAGGTACAGATTGGTAAACGGGTACAGAACGGCGAGCGTTTGATGACGGTGGTGCCGTTGCACGACGTGCATATCGACGCCAATTTTAAAGAGGTTGAACTGCGTCACGTGAAAATTGGTCAACCCGTTGAAGTTACGGCTGATATTTATGGCGATAAGGTGGTGTATCACGGTGTGGTGAGCGGTGTCTCTGGCGGCACGGGCTCAGCGTTCTCCATGATCCCAGCGCAAAATGCGACGGGCAACTGGATCAAAGTGGTTCAACGTCTGCCGCTGCGTATTACGCTGGACAAGCAGGAACTGGCGAAACACCCGCTACAGGTTGGCTTGTCGATGATTGCTACCATTGATACCCATAACACCTTGGATCTGGCGGCATCGGGCCATGAAGGTCTGACAACGGCTCGTCAGGATTAAGGCGCAAAACAATGAGCCACAACACTACGCAGAATACCTTTCCGCAGCCGTTAACGGGCGCTGCGCTCGTCATCGGAACCCTGTGTCTGGCGATGGCCAATTTTTTGGCCATTCTCGATACCACCATCGCCAACGTCTCTGTGTCGAATATTGCCGGGAGTCTGGGGACGTCAACCAGCCAGGGAACTTACGTCATCACATCCTACGCGGTGGCGGAGGCTATTTCTGTTCCTCTGACCGGTTGGCTGGCTTCTCGTTTTGGTGCCCTGCGGGTTTTCGTGATTTGTCTGCTGATGTTTGGCGTATTTTCAAAGCTGTGTGGGATGGCGACCAGTATGAATATGCTGGTGCTGTTTCGCGTCTTTCTGGGTTTTTCCGGCGGGCCGCTGATGCCGTTGTCTCAGACGTTGATGATGCGTATTTTCCCGAAAGATAAAAGTCACGTTGCCATCGGCATTTGGAGTATGACCACTCTGGTTGCCCCGATTATGGGACCGATTCTCGGTGGCGTTATCTGCGATCAGTTTAGCTGGCACTACATCTTTATCTGTAAGACGCCCTTTGCTATTGCGGCGGGTTTCATGTGTTGGAAGATGCTGCAACGGTATGAAACGCAGACGGCAAAATCGCGTATTGACGTCGTGGGGTTGGTGTTGCTGGTGGTTTGGGTGTCCGCCTTGCAGATTATGCTCAATGAAGGCAAGGATCATGACTGGTTCGCTTCAACGCGCATTGTCATTCTGGCGATTATTGCGTTGATCGGCTTTATCTCCTTCCTGATTTGGGAACTGACCGAGCGTAATCCCGTGGTGGACCTCAGAGTGTTTCGTCATCGCGGTTTTACGACCAGTATGGTGACGCTCTCACTGGCGTTTGGCGCGTTCTTTGGCATTACCGTGCTGACCCCCTTGTGGCTGCAAATCTACATGGGCTATACCGCGACGATTGCCGGTTACTCAACGGCAACGATGGGCGTACTGGCGGTATTTCTGGCACCGCTGATTGCCACGCTGGCGACGAAAATCGATCCGCGTCCTCTGGTGTTCGCGGGGGTGCTGTGGCTCGGCCTGTGGACGCTGTTTCGCAGCCAGGCAGACATGAGCATGACATTTTCCCAGATAAGTCTGCCCATGTTGTTCCAGGGCATCGGTATGCCACTGTTTTTTGTTCCCTTGACCGGAATTGCGCTTGGGTGCGTGCTTGAGCGAGAGATGGATTCTGCCGCAGGGTTGATGAATTTTATTCGTACTTTGTCAGGGGCTTTCGCTACCTCTATGGTCAACACGTCATGGGAGAACCAAACCCGCTATGTGCATGCGGAACTGGCCGGTCTGACGGACAGGGAAGCGGTAGCCACCCACAATATGCTGAATGATGGCATGAGCATGGACACTGTTCTCGGTTCGATAGAGTGGATGCTACAAGGGCAAAGCGTCATGGTTGCCACTAACCATATCCTTATGGTGATTGCCGCTATTTTTGCTGTCGCTGCACTGGTGATTTGGTTTGCACCGAAACCGAATAGAGTGAGTATCTCGTCCGTACATTGATAATAATGTTGATGTTTTATCCATTTCGCTGACAATTTCCTTCCCAGGTTGTCAGCGTTTTTTTATGACAGCGCCTTCAGGAAGAAGACGCTGTCGGCATCGCTATTGCGTTTGTTCTGATGTGAATCAGGCGACATCCCTCTCGCTCAACGCCAGTTCCACTTCCTGCGCCAGAATCGCAATGCCCTGTTCGATCTTCTCGGGTTCAGGCACATAGTTCATGCGTAAACACTGGTGAGCATGGGGCCAGTCTTCTGCCAATGCCAAACTGGGGAAGAAGTAGTGGCAGGGTACCATCAATACGCCGCGTTTTTTCAACCGTTGGTAGAGCGTTTCCGTTAAGATCGGCAGATCCTTGAACCACAGCCACAGAAAAATCGCCCCCTCCGGTTTATGGATCAAGCAACGTTCTGGTGATAGGTAGCGGCGGATCGTGGCGATGGTTTCCGCAACGCGCTGTTGATAAAACGGACGCACAACGTCGTTGGATAAACGCAGCAAATCGCCGCGCACAATCATTTCGTTCGCGATCGCAGGGCCGATAGAGCCCGGTGACAGGCTGACAATGCCGTTCATGTTGCTGATGGCAGAGATAACCTGTTCATTGCCAACGATGATGCCGCAACGCGACCCTGGCAGTCCGAGTTTGGACAGGCTCATGCCAAAGAATGGTGTTGGCATTCCACAGTGGCGTGGCGTCGCTGAAGATGATCCCGGGGAAAAGTACGCCATAGGCGTTATCGATCACCAACGGAATGCCGTGCTGCTGAGCCAGTTGGTCGAGATGAACCAGTTCTTCATCGGTTAACACATTGCCGGTAGGGTTGGTCGGGCGTGATACACAAATTATCCCGATATCATCACCAATGGGGCTTTGTTGAATAAATCAGAACTTGTAACGACTGTGCCCCATCGGGTCGATTGTTACGTGATGCGAATACTGTTCGGCATTCCTAATAGCGTGATCCGGTTAAGCGCTTTGACCATCGCCA
>NZ_JBPETA010000038.1:0-23866 GCF_051710365.1 Symbiopectobacterium sp.
GGGCCTTGTTATAGGAGGGCCAGTTAGTGATTTTAAAATTTTGTTTTGCCATGGAGACCTGATTTTGAAACAACTATGGTGATCTGATCCGATGATTACCCAAACTTTCTATTTATTCAACAAAGCCGAGTAAAGATGTACCCCATAGTAGAATTCCTAATACACCACTGATGATTTTTGTTCTGGAGGGAAAAAGCAAAACAGGGATCAACCACAGAAAGCTGTATATTACTGAATCACGTAATCCTGTGAATCCGCCATGTCCAGTCAGAAAAACTACAATCTGGAGTGAGCAGGAGAAAAACAAAAAAAATGCTAAAAGCCATCCGAGTGAACGCCAAAAATGACATCCTTTAATTGAAAAATCTGACATATCTATAGCTGTAAACTCATGGATTTATGATTAATTTAGCTGTAGTAATAAGGAGCAGTTTTATCGATTCTCTCTGTTCATCCTTGTTCGTAAAAAATAACTAATCGCTTATTTTTAAAACTCCAGGCAATGAAAGTCTTCACTCACGTTAAACGTTAGTCATCAACAATCTCAATTGTTGCTTGGATAGAGTAAACGACGTATCATTTTTTTTAGTATTTACAGGATATTTTTGATGAAAAATAAATTGTTTATGTTTTATTAAGAAAGTGAGCGATGTAAAGGTTTCTTACATACTCAGTGATGAGGTCTACCGCATCCTCAAGCGTGATCAATAGGTCGGGGTGAATGTGATTTGTCACGTCTAAGGAAGGGAGTCGGCAAGTCGAAATGGACGGTAACTTATTGATAAAAACGTCGTGTATTGTTGTGCTTTGTCGCCTATTTTTTGAGCGATAAAGTCAAGCAATATATTGATATTTATAGTTTTTATGTGCTTTAATTCTGCTTGTCTCCAATCAGCGCCAATAATTCGCCGAACGTCATGGCTTGTTCTGGTTTCTCTACCGTCATTGTCATGTCCCTCCGTCATCGACCATCTACCGGCTAGTGTGAAGACTGCAAGGATAAAATAGAAGGTCTCGATTATTAATGCCAGTGATTATTCTGCACTAAACCAATCGTCGGCACTTTCCCAGGTTTCCTGAAGGATTTCTGAAATTAACGCTTTATCATCCTTGTTGCCTCCCAATACGCTCAGGTTGTTGGCCGCGGCGTAACGAACATGAATGGCGCTATCGGGATAATGACGGTGGACGCGCTGGGTCAATTCGTGCGTCAAGGCTTCAATAGCGCCAGCGGGTAAGGGGGCTGATTTGGCTAATGTGAGTTCTACGCGCATGATACTCTCCTTTAATTGAATGGTTATTTATACAGTTAAAGGTGAGGGGGAGCAATAGGGTTGATACAAATATGTGGTGGTGAAAGGCAAAGGCCGTTAAAAGTCCGTGCGCCGCGACTATTCAGCGCACGGGCGGGGAGATTAACGGACTTGCCAGTTCAGGGTTTGACCGGCAAGGAAGGGTACCAGCGCGTCATCACCTAACGCGATGCTTTCCGGGAAGGTTGTGGGAGCCTTATGCAATTCAATCCAGCCCTCATTGGTCGGTAAACCGTAAAACGCGGGTCCATTGAGCGAGCAGAACGCTTCTAACTTATCCAGTGCGCCAATCTCTTCAAACACGGTGGCGTAGGCACAGAGCGCGGCCTGCGCGTTGAACACTCCGGCACAGCCACAACTTGCTTCTTTCTTGTGACGCGCATGAGGCGCTGAATCCGCACCGAGGAAAAAACGGTCAGAACCACTGGCGACCGCATCGCGCAGTGCCTGTTGGTGAATATTGCGTTTCAGAATCGGCAGGCAGTACAAGTGAGGTCGCACACCGCCCACCAGCATATGGTTGCGGTTAAACATCAGGTGTTGCGGCGTTACGGTAGCGCCCAGATAGCGATCGCCGTCTAACACGTACTGTGCGGCTTCGCGGGTTGTGATGTGTTCAAACACGATTTTCAGTGTAGGAAAGCGTTTGCGCAGCGGCTCCATGACTGATTCGATAAAACGGGCTTCGCGGTCGAAAATATCGATCGCCGGATCGGTCACTTCGCCGTGAATCAACAGCGGCATGCCGATGTCTACCATCTGCTCAAGGATAGGGTAGATATTGGTGACATCGGTAACACCAAAACTGGAGTTGGTGGTCGCGTTTGCCGGATAAAGCTTGGCGGCGGTAAATACCCCTTGTTGGAAACCTGCCACGACCTCTTTTGCGTCCAGCGAGTCTGTCAGATAGCACGTCATCAACGGTTGAAAATCGTCACCTGCCGGGATCGCGGCGAGAATACGCTCGCGATAGGCCAGCGCACTGGCGATGCTGGTGATCGGCGGTGTCAGGTTGGGCATTACAATCGCGCGGCCAAAATGACGACTGGTAAACGGCAACACGGTTGCGAGTACGTCATCGTCGCGCAGGTGAAGATGCCAGTCATCAGGACGGCGAATTTTTAATACGGTAGACAGTGTTGTCATGAAAAGTGCTCCAGCGGGCTAAATGCTAAATGTTACGAGCAGATACGGCGGGACACAAGCATAAGCGCAAAGTGCTGGGAATGCCCCCGTTTGTTGCTGACGAAACCTTATTGGAAGCGAGTGGCGTTCTGTGCTAACCACCGCGGTACAGGGTACACGACGGGGAAAGAGTAGCGTATGGTAAGTCCCATCGCTAATTTCTCAGTCTGGCCATTCAAGGCCCGTTGGGATACCTAACAGGAGCAACATATGGAATTGCGTATTGTCGCCAGTATTCAGGCCAAACCAGAACACGTTGATGCCGTCGCACAAGCGGTGAAAAAGGTGGTGGCACCCAGTCGTGACGAAGCGGGAAACCTGCAATACGATCTGCACGAATCACTAGAAGCGCCGGGTACGTTCGTCTTTTTTGAACGCTGGGCAAGTCGTGAGGTCTTGACGGAGCACGAAGCAACCCCGCACTTTCAGCAACTGGTGGCCGAGTTGGAAGGCAAAACGCTGGGTATGGTAATTACCCCGCTGCGTGCGCTGATTTAAGCTGCGATATTTTCAATACAAATATAAAAAAACCCCTCTGAAGAGGGGTTTTTTGTGCCTGGATGGTGTATTTACTCAAACGCGGCGGGTTTTTCTGCTGCTGCGGTCGCGTGGTTGACGGCAGAGTGACCACCCGCGCTGCCTTTACCGGCGAACTCGGTGGTCGGGCGTACCCAATCGCTGTGGCGCGGAGCTTCCGCCTCGTAGGCTGGCGCAGGCGCTTTGGTCATCGGTGCGGAGGCAGAGTGCTGTTGTTTAGCCGTGCTGCGTAACGGTTGTACCGTACGAGTCGTGGTCGAAACAGAAGGCTCGGCAACCACGGGCGCAGGTTCGACAGCGGCGACTGGTGCAACAGTCTCAATCGCGTCGGCTGCTGCCACGACCGCTTCTGTCGTTTCAACGTCAGCAACCGCTGGCGCGGTTTCTTCCGTTACCTGTGCGACCTCTGCTACTGCGGCGTGTTCCTCAACGGCTTCAACTGGCACCTGTTCAGTGCTTGCTGCGGGTGCCGTTGGTGTTTCCACCGGCTGTTCCTCGACAACTGTGCTTTGCTCTGAGGCCGTTTCCGCGATAGCGACAGGCTCAGTTACCTCTGCATCAGCAATCTCAACGGGTGCTATTGCTACCACCGTCTCAGGGATTACGGCCTGTTCAACGGTAACAGGTGCTTCGACCGCGTCTTGTGCGACATTTTCAGGTGCAACTGGCGCAGTACTAACCGTGTCGTCTACGAGTGGTGCGATGACAATGTCCGTTGCAGGTGTAGTAACAGGCTGTGCTTGCTCCTCAGGTGCAGCAATGGCTGGCAGTGCCTCAATGGGTGCTTCGACAGCTGGCGCCAGCTCAGTCGACTGTTCGTCGTTTTGTGCCAATGCAGCCACCGGATAGCGGACCCACACTTTACCGGACGCCATTTCTGGCGAAGCAGAAGCCTGTGCCAACGGCATCGGCGATTGTGTCGGATAACGCTCATCACGATAGCGACGACGACGTTGACCACTCACGCGCAGATGACGTGGTGAACGGCGCGAGCGGCGTGGCATATTGGCATCACTACGACCCGCCTCAGCCTGCTCGGCGTTGGCTTCGGTCTCCGTAGGCGCGTTTGTCACGGCATCCGTCAACAGTGGTAGCGCGTGTTCTGCTGCCGGTGCAGGGGATGTTGATGCTTCAACCTGGCTTTCAGCGTGTGCTGCGTCACCGTCAATGATACGCACTTTCTGTGTTAACTGGCGGCGCTGACGGCGCGGCATTACCGGCGTCGGTTTCTCCTGTTCACTCTCATCCTGTGCGCTTTCTTCATCACGGTTCAGGGCTTTAACATCTTGCTGGGACTGACGTTTTTCATCCTGACGACGACGTTGACGCTCTGCACGTTGTTCACGGCGTTGCTGATCGTCACGCGGCGCTTTTTCTACCGCTTCTTCAACAGGGGCGGCAGATTCTGTCACCGCTGGCGCGTTCTGACGTTTATTGCGACGGTTCTCATCCCGTGATTCGCGGTTACCGTCACGGCTTTCTTTGTTACCATCACGGCCATCACGTTGATTACGATCGCGACGGTTGCCCGATCCTTGACGACGACCGGAACGACGCTCTTGCCGCTGCTCCGTCGAGGCGGTTTCTTGCGTGTTGGTGCTTTCCGGTTGGCTTTCCGCGCTGGCAAACATGTTTTTCAACGCGCCGAACAGACGGCCAAACAGCCCAGGCGTTGCAGGCGCAGAGGCTTGCTCTGGCGCTGTTTTTGCCGCAGGCTTCGGTGTGATGACCGGCGACTCAGGCAGGTCAGGCATGGTGAACGTGGCCAAGGCCGGTTGCTCAGGAATCTTGCGCTCCAGAGATTGCTCTTCCTGAACCTGTTGTGCCTCTGCGTCAAGACGCTGCGGCAGCAGATAACTGAGCGTGGTCTTTTCTTCACCTTTACGCACACGGAGAACGTGGTAGTGCGGCGTTTGCATGCCATCGTGTGGCACGATAACGGCGCGAACGCCACCCTGACGTTTCTCAATGGCATTCACGGCTTCGCGTTTTTCGTTCAGCAGATAAGACGCGATAGGCACCGGTACGATAGCGTGAACCTCCCGGGTGTTCTCTTTCAGTGCTTCTTCTTCAATCAAGCGCAGGATAGAGAGCGACAGGGATTCGTTATCACGGATAGTGCCCGTCCCGCTACAACGCGGACAGACGTGATGGCTGGATTCACCGAGCGACGGGCTCAACCGTTGACGGGACATTTCCAGCAGGCCGAAGCGAGAGATGCGACCAATCTGAATACGGGCGCGATCCTGACGAACGGCATCACGCAGGCGGTTTTCCACTTCGCGCTGGTGGCGAACCGGGGTCATGTCGATAAAGTCGATAACAATCAAGCCACCGAGGTCACGCAGACGCAACTGGCGGGCGATTTCATCAGCCGCTTCGAGGTTGGTGTTGAAGGCGGTTTCTTCGATATCACCGCCGCGTGTTGCGCGGGCCGAGTTGATATCGATCGCCGTCAACGCTTCCGTGGTATCGATGACAATTGAGCCGCCAGAAGGCAAGCGCACTTCACGCTGGAAGGCGGATTCAATCTGCGATTCGATCTGATAGTGGCTGAACAACGGAATTTCACCGCTATACAATTTGATTTTGCTGCTGAAATCCGGACGACCCAAGGCAGAAATATGCTCTTTGGCAAGGTCGAGGATTTTCGGGTTATCGATAAGAATTTCACCGATATCCGGGCGCAGATAGTCGCGGAATGCACGAACGATAACATTGCTTTCCTGATGAATCAGGAAAGGGGCAGGGCGACCTTCCGCCGCTTTTTTGATGGCGTCCCAGTGTTTCAGGCGAAACGCCAGATCCCACTGGAGCGCATCGGCAGATTTGCCGACACCTGCGGTACGCACGATAAGTCCCATGCCATCAGGCAGTTCGAGCGAGCTCAGTGCTTCTTTCAGTTCGGTGCGATCGTCGCCTTCAATGCGACGAGAAATGCCACCCGCGCGCGGGTTGTTCGGCATCAACACCAGATAGCTGCCCGCAAGGCTGATAAAGGTGGTCAGCGCTGCGCCCTTGTTGCCACGCTCTTCTTTGTCAACCTGAACAATTATTTCCTGTCCTTCGCGCAACACGTCTTTGATGTTGGGACGACCGTGGGAGGCATAGTTACTGGGGAAGTATTCGCGAGCAATCTCTTTTAACGGAAGGAAACCGTGCCTTTCTGCGCCGTAATCAACAAAAGCAGCTTCAAGACTGGGTTCGATGCGGGTGATTTTTCCTTTATAGATATTGGCTTTTTTCTGCTCATGGCCTGGGCTTTCAATATCCAGATCGTAGAGCCGTTGACCATCAACCAAAGCAACACGCAACTCTTCTTGCTGAGTCGCGTTAATTAACATTCTTTTCATCTTAACTTACTCGTTATTTTTACTTGCATCATTGATAGAGCTACGGACAAAGATGCTGAATGACCGGGTTCACCGATGGCCTCGTGGCTTATCGCAGGGACGTCAACCTCCCGGTTGTCGCTTGCATAGAGGCGCATATTTCGGTAGCCTGTATTTCCTGATGGAAAACAGCACATTTATTGAGGGAACAGCTTCTGAAGAAGGGTCACCAGATCTGATTCCATTTACCGGTCAAGCTGCCATCCGCAGCCCGCTAACTGCTTGATTACGCATTACGTCTTACGCCATTGCTGCGTTTATGCGTTATCAGGCAAATTTACCTATTTTGCCCTTTCCACTGTTTCAGGAAGATAGGCGGGTAAAACCACAGCATTATTCCATTGCTGGTACTGTTATAGCAAGGTGACTTTACGGGTGTGCAACAAGATTGTTGTCCTGATTTTTATCAAATGTGCGAGCAGTATGACTGAAGTCCGCGCGTTCGATGGCAATCAGTTGGCCCAATATCTCGGTAACAGCCCATTAAGTACCTGACAGACAGTTAAGCACATAAAAAGGAGTGGCGCTATCTGCACGGGCTATTTAGAATTGCGCATCATGAAAACAGAGAATCCATCAGTACAATTTATCGCAGTTTCTGCCGATGAAGCAGGGCAGCGTATCGACAACTTTTTGCTGGCGCGGCTTAAAGGCGTGCCGAAAAGTATGATTTATCGCATCTTGCGTAAAGGCGAGGTGTGCGTGAACAAAAAACGTACCAAGCCGGAATATAAGCTACTGGATGGCGATGTGGTGCGTGTTCCTCCCGTGCGCGTAGCGGAACGCGATGAACCAGCGGTGTCAGCCAGTCTCGATAAGGTGGCCGCGTTAGCCGATTGCATTCTGTATGAAGATGACAGCCTGATCGTGCTCAATAAACCCTCGGGCACGGCGGTACACGGCGGCAGCGGGCTGAGCTTCGGCGTTATCGAAGGGCTGCGCGCGCTACGGCCTGAAGCGCGCTTTCTGGAATTGGTGCACCGGCTCGATCGTGATACGTCTGGCGTATTGCTGGTAGCAAAAAAACGTTCGGCGCTGCGTGCGCTGCATGAGCAACTGCGGCTCAAGGGAATGCAGAAAAATTATCTGGCGCTAGTACGCGGTCAGTGGCAATCCCATTGCAAAGTGGTGCAGGCACCGCTGTTAAAGAATATTTTGCAAAGCGGCGAGCGCGTGGTGCGTGTCAGTAGCGAAGGGAAACCCTCAGAAACTCGTTTCAAGGTGGAAGAGCGCTTTGAGCATGCGACGCTGGTGCGCGCCAGTCCGGTGACGGGGCGCACCCATCAGATCCGCGTACATACGCTGCACGCAGGCCATCCTATCGCGTTTGACGATCGCTATGGCGACAGAGAATTTGACCGGCAACTGGCTGCCACCGGGCTGTCGCGTTTGTTCTTGCATGCGCAGTCGTTGAGCTTTGAGCATCCCGCCACCGGTGAGATGATGCGTGTCGAAGCGCCGCTCGATGAGGCATTACGCCACTGCTTACAGGTGTTGCGGCAGCAGAAATAGCATCAGTGATGTTTGGTAACCTAGCTAAAACAGTAACTCTCGCCACCAACCGTCATTCCCGCGAAGGCGGGAATCTCGTGCAGAAGAAACGCGTTTATTCTCACAGGGATCCCCGGCTTTCGCTGAGGATGACGAGAGTGGGGCGAGGATAACGAGAGGGACTGTGACGCGGTGCGTGCTGGTTACCCTAATCCGGTCAGTGTTAACGGGTTGACGCCCTCATGGCGCAGCATCTCGCACAACGCAATGAGCGGCAGGCCAACCAAGGTATTCGGGTCGCGTCCGGAAAGTTTATCAAACAGGGCAATCCCCAACCCTTCACTTTTGAAACTGCCTGCACAGTGCCACGGTTGCTCTCGCGCCAGATAGGCCGCAATGTCTTCCTCACTCAGCGCACGAAAATGCACGTCAAAGGGCTCGACCTGCGATTGCAACGCTCCACTGGCGCTGTTGAGCAGCGCCAAACCGGTATAAAAGGTGATGCGGTTACCGCTGGCCTGACGCAACTGCTGCGCTGCATTTTCCGCAATCAGCGGTTTTCCTGTAATGACACCGTTAAGCACGCAGACCTGGTCGCCACCGATAATCAGGTGCGCAGGATAGCGAGTAGCCAGCGCTTGCGCCTTTTCCCGTGCTAATCGCTCAACCAGCGCGACGGCGCTTTCTTGCGGACGTGGCGTTTCATCGATATCGGGATTGGCACACTGAAAAGGCAGTCCCAGCTTGGCGAGCAGGCTTTTACGGTAAGGAGAGGTAGAGGCAAGCACAATATGAGACATAATTTTTACGATAAACCGTAGCGTAATCAAAAAAGGCATTTTACACTGTGCGTCGCTGAGAAAGCGAATCTGGGCGATCGCGAATCTTGATAAAATAGTAAGACAACGCCGCCTTTTCCTTTGACTCTATGTCGTTACGACGTTAATATGCGCGCCCTATGCAAAAGGTAAAACCCCTGACCCTGGATGCGGTTCGCACGGCTCAAAAACGTTTAGACTATGTTGGTGTCTACACGGTTGAACAAGTTGCACGCGTTGCCGAGTCTGTGGTCAGTGTGGATAGTGATGTTCAGGTCTCTTTATCGTTTAATATCGATAATCAGCGCCTGGCGGTGATTAACGGCAGTGCACAAGTGGCCGTTACGCTGATGTGCCAGCGCTGCCAAAAGCCGTTCGAACATCAGATTCACACCACATTTTGTTTCAGTCCTGTCGTCAATGACGAGCAGGCAGAGGCTCTGCCGGAAGCGTATGAGCCAATCGATGTCGATGAGTTTGGCGAGGTCGATTTGCTGGCGATGGTTGAAGATGAGATTATTCTCGTATTGCCCATCGCTCCGGTACATGATTCTGAACACTGTGAAGTGTCCGAAGCGGACATGGTGTTCGGTAAACTGCCTGAAGAGGCGGAGAAACCGAACCCGTTTGCCGTATTAGCCAGTTTAAAGCGTAAGTAATTAAGGAGTAAGGTCCATGGCCGTACAACAGAACAAACCTAGCCGTTCCAAACGTGGTATGCGTCGTGCTCACGATGCGCTGACCACCTCTTCTGTTTCCGTAGACAAAGTTTCTGGCGAAACTCATCTGCGTCACCACATCACTGCGGATGGCTACTACCGCGGTCGCAAGGTTATTGCCAAATAATTCTCGCGAATTATTATCAAGGCAATACCTTGACACGCCTCACACTGGCGTTAGATGCAATGGGCGGGGACGTCGGTCCCTGCGTAACGGTGCCTGCGGCATTGCAGGCACTGGCTTCTAATCCGGGTCTTCACTTGTTATTGGTCGGCGATCCCGCTGCGCTTCATCCATTACTCGCCAAAGTCGATTCTGCTTTACTGTCCCGGTTGGAAATTGTGCCGGCTGAATCGGTTATTGCGAGTGATGCGCGTCCGTCGCAGGCGATCCGTGCCAGTCGTGGTACGTCGATGCGCATTGCGCTGGAACTGATTAAAACGGGTAGGGCACAGGCGTGCGTGAGTGCAGGAAATACCGGTGCCTTGATGGGACTGGCGAAACTGTTGCTCAAGCCGTTGGAAGGTATCGATCGTCCTGCTTTGGTGACGGTGTTGCCGCATCAGCAGCAGGGCAAAACGGTGGTGCTGGATTTGGGTGCCAACGTCGAGTGTGACAGCGCGCAATTGGTACAGTTTGCCGTGATGGGTTCAGTGATGGCCGAAGAAGTGCTGTCGCTGCACAATCCGCGCGTTGCCCTGCTGAACATCGGCGAAGAAGAGACCAAAGGCCTGGCCGCGATTCGCGATGCGGCCGCGCAGTTAAAGAATACGCCCTCGATTAACTATATTGGTTATCTTGAAGGCAATGAGTTACTGACGGGCAAAACCGACGTGATGGTCTGTGACGGCTTTGTGGGTAATGTCACATTGAAGACGATGGAAGGCGTGGTAAGGATGTTCCTGTCACTGCTCAAATCGTCGTCGACGGATGTCGGACGTAAAGCGAAGCAAGCGTGGTGGCTCACGTTGATCGGCCGTTTTATCCAAAAGCGATTGGCGAAACGGTTCGGTCATCTCAATCCTGATCAATATAATGGCGCATGTCTGTTAGGGTTGCGGGGCACCGTGATAAAAAGCCATGGCGCGGCAAACCAACGGGCGTTTGCCGTCGCTATCGAACAGGCAATGCAGGCGGTACAGCGGCAACTTCCCGACAGGATTGCGGCGCGCCTGAAAACTGTATTACCCAAGAGTGACTGAGCGTACATGTATACTAAAATAATCGGAACGGGCAGCTTTTTGCCTGAACAAATCAGGACGAACGCTGATTTAGAACAATTGGTCGACACTTCCGATGAGTGGATTGTGACGCGCACCGGTATCCGTGAGCGCCGCATTGCCGGGCCGGATGAAAACGTGGCGACCATGGGACATCAGGCCGCGCTGAACGCGCTGGAGATGGCGGGTATCGATAAGGACAAGATTGGCTTGCTGATTGTTGCAACCACGTCCTCTACGCACGCGTTTCCGAGTGCCGCCTGCCAGATTCAGCAGATGCTGGAGATCCGCGATACTATCGCTTTTGACGTCGCCGCGGCTTGCGCAGGGTTTACCTATGCGCTCAGCATTGCCGATCAATACATTAAAAACGGCGCGGTAGATTATGCGCTGGTGATTGGTTCAGATACGCTGGCGCGTACTCTGGATCCTGCCGATCGCGGTACCATTATTCTGTTCGGTGACGGTGCGGGCGCAGTCGTGTTGGGCCAGTCGGAACAACCCGGCATCCTGTCAACCCACCTGCATGCAGATGGTCGCTATGGTCAACTGTTGACGCTGCCTCATCAGGATCGTGCGCATCAGGATCAACCTGCCTACCTGACCATGGCTGGCAACGAAGTGTTCAAAGTAGCCGTGACGGAACTGGCGCATATCGTTGAAGAAACGCTGCATGCCGCACAACTCGATAAGAGCGAGTTGGACTGGTTGGTGCCGCATCAGGCTAACCTACGCATCATCAGCGCCACGGCGAAGAAATTGGGTATGGGCATGGACAAGGTCGTGGTGACACTCGATCGCCACGGTAATACGTCGGCCGCTTCCGTACCCAGCGCGCTGGATGAAGCAGTGCGCGATGGACGGATAAAACCCGGTCAGCTGATCCTGCTGGAAGCCTTTGGCGGCGGGTTCACCTGGGGTTCTGCGCTGGTTCGTTTTTGATCAAACGGGACGTTTAATATGACGCAATTTGCAATGGTATTTCCGGGGCAAGGTTCCCAGACAGTCGGCATGCTGGCTGAACTGGCAGCACAGTACCCGGCAGTACAAGAAACCTTTGCCCAGGCTTCTGAGGTATTGGGTTACGACTTGTGGCAGCTCACTGCACAAGGCCCAGCGGAAGAACTGAATAAAACCTGGCAAACCCAACCGGCACTGCTGACGGCGTCGGTGGCGATTTGGCGGGTGTGGCAGCAGCAGGGCGGCAAACAGCCCGCGCTGATGGCCGGCCACAGTCTGGGTGAATATTCGGCACTGGTATGCGCCGGTGCTCTGGACTTTCAGGAAGCGGTGCGTCTGGTTGAGCTGCGCGGCAAACTGATGCAGGAAGCAGTGCCGGAAGGAACGGGCGCGATGTACGCTATCATTGGTCTGGATAACGATGCCATTGCGGCTGCCTGTGAAGCGTCTGCCGAGGGGCAAGTGGTTTCTCCGGTGAATTTCAACTCGCCGGGACAGGTGGTGATTGCGGGTAACAAAGAAGCCGTTGAGCGTGCCGGTGTAGCTTGCAAAGCCGCCGGGGCCAAGCGTGCGTTGCCGCTGCCGGTGAGTGTGCCTTCCCACTGCGCGTTGATGAAGCCTGCGGCAGAAAAACTGGCAGAGGCGTTAAAAACAATTACAGTTACTACGCCAGCCATTCCTGTGGTTAACAACGTTGATGCGCGTAGCGAAACCGATCCTGATGCCATCCGTGCGGCACTGGTGAAACAGCTTTACAGCCCGGTGCGTTGGACCGAGTGTGTCACCTACGTTGCGGCTCAAGGCGTTGAGAGCTTGCTGGAAGTGGGACCGGGCAAAGTGTTGACCGGGCTGACAAAACGTATTGTTGACACCCTGAGTGCGGCGGCGGTTAACGATCCGGCTTCACTGTCTGCGGCCCTGGAACAATAAAACGGAGAGTACCATGAGCTTTGAAGGAAAAATTGCCCTGGTAACGGGTGCAAGCCGCGGTATTGGCCGTGCGATAGCAGAAACGCTGGTGGCTCGCGGTGCCACCGTGGTGGGAACCGCTACCAGCGAAAATGGCGCGCAAGCCATCAGCGAGTGGTTGGGTGCCAATGGCAAAGGGTATATGCTCAACGTCGCCGATCAGGCGTCCGTTGAAGCGGTATTGACAGCGATTCGTGCGGATTTCGGTGAAATCGACATTTTGGTCAACAACGCCGGCATTACGCGTGATAACCTGTTGATGCGAATGAAAGACGATGAGTGGCAAGATATCATTGACACCAATCTGACATCGGTATTTCGTCTGTCAAAAGCGGTGTTACGTGCCATGATGAAAAAACGCTTTGGCCGTATCGTCACCATCGGCTCCGTAGTCGGAACCATGGGGAACGGCGGACAGGCGAACTATGCGGCAGCGAAAGCGGGCCTGATCGGTTTTAGCAAGTCGCTGGCGCGTGAAGTGGCCTCACGTGGCATTACTGTCAATGTGGTTGCGCCAGGTTTTATCGAAACCGATATGACGCAGGCATTGACAGAAGAACAACGTGCAGGCATTTTGAGCCAGGTTCCTGCGAACCGACTTGGGGACGCGAAAGAGATCGCCAGTGCTGTTGCTTTTTTGGCCTCCGATGAGGCTGGTTATATTACGGGTGAGACGTTGCATGTCAACGGCGGCATGTATATGATCTAAATAGCTCGGAATTTATTTGCGTTATTTGCGGTGAAAACCGCAAAATAGCACAAAATCGTGGTTAGACCAGCCGGGATTTTGTTGCATCTTTTTCAACATTTTATACACTACGAAAACCATCGCGAAAGCGAGTTTTGATAGGAAATTTAAGAGTATGAGCACTATCGAAGAACGCGTTAAGAAAATCATCGTTGAACAGCTTGGTGTTAAACCGGAAGAAGTGGTTAACAACGCTTCCTTCGTTGATGACCTCGGCGCTGATTCTCTTGACACCGTTGAACTGGTAATGGCGCTGGAAGAAGAATTTGATACTGAAATTCCAGACGAAGAAGCAGAAAAAATCACAACTGTTCAGGCAGCCATTGATTTTATTCAGGCTAACCAGCAGTAAGCGAACATATCTAGGCGGTCACTCGACCGCCTAAGTTTTCTTTGTCCCGCAGTGTCATATCTTCCCTCCCTGGAGGACAAGCGTGTCTAAGCGTCGTGTAGTTGTGACCGGACTGGGCATGTTAACTCCTGTCGGCAATACAGTTGAGTCCACCTGGAGTGCTCTTCTTGCCGGTCAGAGTGGCATCAGCCTGATCGACCATTTCGATACTACTGCCTATGCAACCCGTTTTGCTGGCTTAGTAAAGGATTTCAATAGCGAGGATTTCATCTCGCGCAAAGAAGCGCGCAAGATGGATGCCTTTATCCAATACGGTATTGCTGCTGGCATTAACGCCATGCGCGATTCCGGTATTGAAGTGACGGAAGAAAACGCGACGCGCTTCGGTGCGGCGATCGGTTCCGGCATTGGTGGCTTGGGGCTCATTGAAGAGAACCACAGTTCACTGGTGAACGGCGGTCCGCGTAAAATCAGTCCGTTCTTTGTCCCTTCCACCATTGTTAACATGGTTGCAGGGCATCTGAGCATCATGTTCGGACTGCGTGGTCCGAGTATTTCCATTGCCACTGCCTGTACTTCTGGCGTGCATAATATCGGCCATGCGGCGCGCATCATTGCTTACAACGATGCAGATATTATGCTGGCTGGCGGCGCGGAAAAAGCCAGTACGCCTCTGGGCGTTGGTGGATTTGGCGCAGCCCGTGCACTTTCCACGCGTAACGACAATCCTCAGGCGGCAAGCCGTCCGTGGGATAAAGATCGTGACGGTTTCGTGCTGGGTGACGGTGCCGGGATCATGGTGCTGGAAGAGTATGAACATGCGAAGAAACGCGGCGCGAAAATTTACGCCGAAATCGTTGGCTTCGGCATGAGCAGCGATGCCTATCACATGACGTCACCGCTGGAAAATGGCGCTGGCGCTGCGTTGGCGATGCAAAATGCCCTGCACGATGCAGGTATCACTCCGGCCCAGATTGGGTATATCAACGCGCATGGCACCTCTACGCCTGCGGGTGATTTGGCGGAAACGCACGCAGTGAAATCTGTGTTTGGTGAACAAGCGAGCCGCGTCATGGTGAGCTCAACCAAATCCATGACCAGCCACCTGTTAGGGGCTGCGGGTGCTGTGGAATCTATCTTCACGGCGCTGGCGCTGCGCGATCAGGCTGTCCCGCCGACCATCAATCTGGATAACCCGGACGAAGGTTGCGACCTGGATTTTGTACCGCATGAAGCACGTCAGGTTTCCGATATGGAATACACACTGTGTAACTCCTTCGGTTTTGGCGGCACTAACGGTTCACTGGTGTTCCGCCGCGTGTAATGGCGCTGCGATACCGCTAAAAGCCCGGGCAACCGGGTTTTTTTTGCCTGTCACTCGCCATTGTGGGCAGGGCATAATTCAGAACGCGCCACTTGTTGCCGTCATGGGTTACTGGCACTCTGAACGTCACGCTGTTGCCGCTACCCTTGGCGTTGTTGGCATCACGTCTATGAACCTGTTGGGTGAGGACAGCGTATGTTTTGGATAAATGGCCAGGCGCAAGAGCAGATAGCCGTTACCGATCGTGGCCTCCAGTATGGTGACGGGTGCTTCACCACCGCACGCGTGCTGGAAGGCAAGATCGTGTGGTTGCCATTGCATATGGCGCGGTTACGTCAGGACACTGCGCGTTTGCATATTCCGTTTGCGGCATGGGATAGACTGCAAGCCGAAATGGAACGGGCGGCGCAGGGCGTGGAGCAAGGCGTAGTGAAAACCATCGTAACCCGTGGCAGTGGCGGACGAGGTTACAGCACGCTGTCGTGTAGCGAACCGACACGTATAGTCATGCAGACGGGTTATCCTGCTCAATACACCGAATGGCGCAAGCAGGGTATCACCCTTGGCATCAGTCCGGTCACGTTGGGGCGTAATCCGCGATTGGCGGGCATTAAACACCTGAACCGACTGGAGCAGATCCTGATACGCCAGGAGATGGAAGCGCAAGGTGTCGATGACGTGGTGGTGCTTGACACTGAGGGCTGCCTGGTGGAATGCTGTGCGGCTAATTTGTTTTGGCGCAAGGGCTATCAGGTATTTACGCCGGATTTGTCACTCGCGGGTGTGAACGGTGTGGCACGTCATCAGGTGATGACCCGCTTGGCCCAGTATCCTGATTATCAGCTACAGGTAGTGCGTGAACCTGTGACGACGCTCGCCGATGCTGATGAAGTGTTTGTTTGTAATGCATTGATGCCGGTGCTTCCGGTCAATCAAATTGATACCTGGTGTTATCGCTCCAGAGCGTTGTACCAACTACTGAGCCCTAACGGTTAGTCGATGGTTGAATGATGAAAAGAAAGAAGACGCTATTTTTCCTGCTGGTGGCAATGGTACTCGCTTCGGCACTCGGTGCTGCATGGCATAACCTACAACAGTTTGGCCGCTCACAGCTATTGATTGAACAGGAAACTATTTTCACCCTTCCGGCAGGAACCGGCAGAGAAGCGCTGGAAACCTCGCTGACAGAACAGCAGGTGATCCCATTAACGGTGCTGTTTCAGTGGTTGCTGCGCGCGGAGCCTGAATTGGCCAAGTTCAAAGCAGGGACCTATCGTTTTATGCCGGGCATGACGGTACGGGAGATGCTGGCGCTGCTGGCGAGCGGCAAAGAGGCGCAGTTCTCAATTCGTTTTGTCGAAGGATCGCGACTGCATGACTGGCTGGAAACGTTGAAAACCGCACCCTACCTGACGCACAGCGTGCAGGATAAAACGCCGCAAGAGGTTGCTGCACTGCTGGACATTAAAGAGGCGGAGAACCCGGAAGGCTGGCTCTACCCTGACACTTACCTCTACACCGCAGGCACGCGCGACAGCGATCTGCTGCTGCGTGCGCATCATCGTATGCGTAATGTGGTGGACGGAGTGTGGAAAAACCGCGAGGCGAGTTTGCCCTATGCGTCGCCGGAGGAACTGCTGACCATGGCCTCCATCGTAGAAAAAGAGACGGCAGTCAAAGAGGAGCGCCCTCAGGTCGCGTCGGTGTTTGTAAATCGTCTACGCGCTGGCATGCGTCTGCAAACCGATCCTACCGTGATTTATGGTATGGGTGAGGATTATCGTGGTGTGATAACGCGTAGCGCGCTGGACACCGCCACGCCGTATAATACCTATGTGATTGCCGGGTTGCCGCCGACGCCAATCGCCATGCCGAGCCGAGCCGCACTTGAAGCCGCCGCGCATCCGGCAAAAACAGATTACCTTTATTTTGTGGCGGACGGGAAGGGTGGGCACCGTTTCACGACCAACCTTGCCGATCATAACCGTGCAGTGCGCGCTTACCGCTCAACGCTGAAGGACCGGGATGAACAGTAAATTTATCGTGATTGAAGGATTGGAAGGCGCAGGTAAAACCAGTGCGCAGAACACCGTATTAGCAACCTTGCGGACGCACGGCGTGCAGGATGTGGTTTTTACCCGAGAACCGGGTGGTACGCCATTGGCCGAGCGACTACGTGACCTGATAAAACAGGGTGCCGACGACGAGAGAATCACGGATAAAGCGGAGTTATTGATGCTCTATGCTGCGCGTGTACAGCTGGTGGAAAATGTCATCAAACCCGCCTTGGCGCGGGGAAACTGGGTGATTGGCGATCGCCACGATCTCTCCTCGCAGGCTTATCAGGGCGGCGGGCGCGGTATGGATCAACAGCTCATGCAGTCACTGCGTGATACCGTGCTGGGCACATTTCGTCCCGATCTTACTTTGTACCTTGATATTCCGCCGGAGCAGGGGTTGGCGCGTGCACGCCAGCGCGGTGCACTCGACCGCATTGAGCAGGAATCATTGGATTTCTTCGCCCGTACCCGTGCACGTTATCAGGCGCTGGCTGCCACCGATGCTACCATCGTTACCATTGATGCCTCACAACCGTTGGACAAGGTGAGTGCGGATATTGAAGCCGCGCTGGTGCAGTGGCTTGGTCAGCAACAGGCACAAGATGCTGCACCGTTGTCGGTACAGGAGCGCTAAGCATGGAATGGTATCCCTGGCTGAATGGGCCCTATCGGCAACTGATTGAGGGATATGAGGAGGGGCGAGCACACCACGCGGTATTGCTGCACGCGTTGCCGGGTATGGGACGCGAATCGCTGGTGTATGCGTTATCAAGACGCGTTCTGTGCCAGAAGCCAGAGGGTATGAAAAGCTGCGGCGAATGCCATTCCTGTAAATTGATGATGGCGGGTACACACCCGGACTGGTATGCCCTCAGCCCGGAAAAGGGCAAACAGACGTTAGGGGTTGATGCGATACGCAGCGTATTGGAAAACCTCTATCAGCGTTCACGGCAGGGCGGTGCCAAGCTGATATGGATTGAAAACAGCGAGCAGTTGACGGAAGCGGCGGCCAACGCGTTGTTAAAAACCTTGGAAGAACCGCCAGAAGCGACCTATTTTTTGCTGGGCTGTCATGAACCAACGCGTTTGCTGGCGACGTTGCGCAGCCGCTGCCTGCACCTTTATCTGCCTACGCCTGACGAAGCACAAAGCGTTGTCTGGCTCAATAAACGACACCCTGCGTCTGAGCAGGCGCTGCAAACCGCGCTGCGTTTGCAGGCCGGTGCGCCGCTGGCGGCTGAGCACCTGCTGCAAGATGATACCGCACGCCAGCGCACGGCATTATGTCAGGCGCTGGCAAACGCGGTGCCAGCGCGTACGTTTTATTCGCTGTTGCCGCAACTGAACCACGATGACGCACCGGAGCGTCTTCACTGGCTTTCCTCGCTGTTGCTGGATGCGTTAAAAATACAGCGTGGAGCCGCGAGCGCGCGCGTCAACCTCGATCAGGATGCGCTGATAGCGCTGTTAGCTAACCAGTTACCCGTTGCGGAAATAGACGCCGTGCTTGCTCGTTGGCTGCGTTGCCGTCATCAGCTCCTGACGGTGACAGGCGTAAATCGTGAACTCTTGCTGGCCGATGTGTTGCTGGAATGGGAACAACGGTTCCAAACGGCAAACCTGAATTCCCTCCCTTCTTTCTCTGTTTGATAAGCGTTGAGTAAATAGCATGTTATTAGTGGATTCGCACTGCCACCTTGATGGTCTGGATTATCAATCTCTGCATAAAGATGTGTCTGATGTGTTGACCAAAGCGCGGGCGCGTGACGTTGGCTTTGTGCTGGCGGTGGCAACCACGCTGCCCGGTTATCGCACCATGCGTGAACTGATCGGCGATCGCCCGGGAGTGGCTTATTCGTGCGGTGTGCATCCTCTCAATCAGGACGCGCCGTATGATTATGCTGAGCTACGCCAACTGGCTGCTGATCCACTCGTGGTGGAGATGGGTGAAACCGGCCTCGATTACCACTATCAGCCGGAAACACAGGTGCAACAGCGTGATTCCTTTCGCGAACACATTCGCGTCGGCTGTGAGTTAAACAAGCCGGTTATCGTGCATACCCGCTCGGCACGTCAGGATACCCTTGATATTCTGAAAGAAGAGGAAGTAGAGCGCTGTGGTGGCGTGCTGCACTGCTTCACTGAGGATATTGCTACGGCGCGCACGCTGCTGGATATGGGTTTCTATATCTCGTTTTCAGGCATTGTGATGTTTCGTAACGCAAACGAACTTCGTGACGTTGCCCGGTTTGTTCCACTGGATCGCCTGCTGGTTGAAACCGATTCCCCTTGGTTGGCCCCGGTGCCGTTTCGTGGTAAAGAGAACCAGCCTGCCTACGTGCGCGATGTTGCCGAGTATCTCTCCGTGCTAAAAGGTGTTGATATTGCACAATTAGCGGCGGCTACCACAGAGAATTTCTCCCGCCTGTTCCACATCGATTCACAGCGGTTGACCGCCGCAGTCTAGTGTTTAAAATGGCCGAGTTTTTTTGTGATGCGTAATTAATTGACGCTCACCTGTGCGCTGGTTGGTGGTTTCGCCACCAGCGACAGAGGTTCTGCCCGTCTGTTGCGTACAGAAATAGCGATTTTGTGCGCTACTCGACCTGTTGGCGCAATGAAACGTGATAGCAGTCAAACATTGAATGACTCATTTATTTTACTCTGCGTAAAAATTAAAAGAGGGATAAATCCCTCAAATAACAAAGGGTATCCTCCCCGCCTTTTGTTGCTATAACGCCGTAAAAGCACTATTACTCAGGAGCACACTCAATTATGTTCAAGAATGCATTTGCCAACCTGCAAAAAGTAGGTAAGTCGCTGATGCTGCATGTTTCCGTACTGCCCATTGCAGGTATCCTGCTGGGCGTCGGATCGGCCAACTTCAGCTGGCTGCCGGCCATCGTCTCAAGCGTGATGGCGCAAGCGGGTGACTCCGTATTCGCCAATATGCCACTGATTTTTGCCATCGGCGTTGCCCTCGGTTTTACCAATAACAATGGGGTATCCGCGCTGGCGGCCGTTGTTGCCTACGGCATTATGGTGAAGACGATGGCAGCGGTGGCTCCACTCGTGCTGCAACTGCCGCCTGAGGTGATCATCAAAGAACACCTGGCGGATACCGGGGTGCTCGGTGGGATCATCGCTGGTGCGATTGCGGCCTACATGTTTAACCGTTTCTACCGTATCCAGTTGCCGGAATACCTGGGCTTTTTTGCCGGTAAACGCTTTGTGCCGATCATCTCTGGTCTGACAGCGATTATCACCGGTGTGGTGCTCCCCTTTATCTGGCCACCGGTAGGGACCGCAATCCAAACGTTCTCACACTGGGCTGCTTATCAGAACCCGGTGTTGGCATTCGGTCTGTACGGTATTGTTGAACGTTCGCTGGTGCCGTTTGGCTTGCACCATATCTGGAACGTGCCGTTCCAGATGCAGATAGGTGAATTCACCAACGCGGCGGGCCAGGTGTTCCACGGTGACATTCCGCGTTACATGGCCGGTGACCCGACTGCGGGTAAACTGGCGGGCGGCTTCCTGTTCAAAATGTACGGCCTGCCTGCGGCGGCGATTGCCATCTGGCACTCAGCCAAGCCGGAAAATCGCGCTAAAGTGCGTGGCATCATGCTCTCTGCGGCGTTGACCTCGTTCCTGACCGGGATCACTGAACAGATTGAGTTCTCCTTCCTGTTCGTGGCACCGATCCTGTACGTGATCCATGCCATTCTGGCGGGACTGGCGTTCCCTATCTGTATCCTGCTGGGCATGCGCAATGGCACCAGCTTCTCCCACGGTTTGATCGACTTCGTAGTCCTGAGCGGTAACGGCAGCAATCTGTGGCTGTTCCCGATCGTTGGTCTGTGCTACGCGCTGGCTTACTACACCATCTTCCGTGTGCTGATTGCCAAACTGAACCTGAAAACGCCGGGCCGCGAAGAGAGCACCTCTGAACAGTCTGCGCAGAACAACAGTGAAATGGCGGCGGCGCTGGTGACGGCCTTTGGTGGCAAAGAAAACATCACTAATCTGGACGCCTGTATTACGCGTCTGCGCGTGAGCGTCGGTGATGTCGCAAAAGTGGATCAGGCAGGCCTGAAAAAACTGGGTGCAGCTGGCGTTGTTGTTGCGGGCTCCGGTGTACAGGCAATTTTTGGTACTAAATCTGACAACCTGAAAACGGATATGGATGATTACATCCGTAATCACTGATTCGTTGTCTGGGGAGTGATAAAGGGCGCGTAAGCTCCCTTTTTTATTGGGCGCTGACCTGCGGTGAAAAAGCCGCAATTCAAACATCTGAACAAGAAAAAACAGAAAGAAGGTTGAAAGCAACCGAAAGTGTCACTCATACTGCCGTAACCATTCGGCGTTACACGTTTACAAGGAACTCAAACATGGCTGAAGAAACCATTTTCAGTAAAATTATCCGTAGGGAAATTCCTTCCGACATCGTCTATCAGGATGAACTGGTGACGGCCTTTCGTGACATCGCACCTCGCACGCCAACGCACGTTTTGATCGTGCCTAACGTATTGATTCCGATTGTAAACGATGTCTTGCCTGAGCATGAGCAGGCACTGGGAAGATTGTTCACCGTCGCCAGCAAGATTGCGCGCGACGAGGGCATTGATGAAGACGGTTATCGTCTGATCGTTAATTGCAATCGCCATGGCGGCCAAGAGGTCTATCATATTCATATGCACCTGCTGGGTGGACGTCCTCTGGGGCCGTTGTTGTCGGACTAATTTCATGAACTTCCAGATTGTGCGCGGCCTGTTATCTGCTGTGTTCGTGTTGGGGGCCGTCGCGTGTTCCAGCACACCACCCGTGTTGACCATCAATGAGCGGCAAACGTTAGTGCTTGATGCCTCTCTGCTGTCCGCTGGGATTACGGCATCAAAACCCGATCTGACCACGCGCAGTGAGGGCGGAAGCGCCTGTGCGGTGCTGCGCAATACGTCATCCCAGGCGGTTGCGGTGCAGTACCGCTTCTACTGGTATGACGGAAAAGGGTTGGATGTGCTGCCTTATGACGAAGTGCGCAGCGTTCTGGTGCAGGCGCAGAGCGAAGTGCGTATTGCTGGCGCGCACGAGGGGCAGAATGTTCAGCAAGTCCGCCTCCATCTGTTTCTGTAAAAGTGTTTAGAGAGGAATGCATGAAAAAGTATCTTGTGCTGCTGTTCGGGGCGATGGTGTTGACCGGTTGTATGACCCGTCCGCCAGAGCAACAGCCACCGGCGCAGATCGAACCGGTGCAACCGTCACAGCCGGACGTGGTTACGCCGCCGCCGGGGCATCCGGTGCCTACGCCTCCGAAAATTCAAACCCTGAACTGGGAAGGCAGTGTCGGGCCTTTAGTGGCACAAATGCGACAGGCCAGCGGCGTAGCTCCCGGGAGTATCCTGCTGGTTGACAGCGTGAAGAACAACACCAACGGCTCGCTGCCGGTCGCGAAGGCGACAGCGGCAATTTATGATGCGCTGGCGAACGGCAACGCGTTCACGCTGGTGCCACGTGAACAGGTGGCCGTGGCGAAACAGACGCTGGGGTTATCGGCAGAGGACAGTCTGGGCTCGCGAACCAAGGCAATTGGCCTGGCACGCTACGTGAGCGCGCAGTATGTGCTCTACAGCGATGTAAGCGGTGATGTGAAAACCCCGCAGTTGGATATGCAACTGATGCTGGTGCAAACCGGTGAAATCGTGTGGTCGGGAAATGGTGCCGTCCAACAGTAAATTGGCGCTTGAACGTCTGCTTGCGCAACACTTTCCGGCGGTTGATACCGCCGGTTTTCATTTCGAAGCCGTGAACGGTTCGGGACGCGGCTGTTGGCGCGTACGCATGGGCGATCGTCAACTGCTAGCGCGGCCGCAAACCACCGAGGCGGCGCAGTTGGGCGTATTCAGGCAGCGTGAATACCGGGTGTTACGCCAACTCTCTGCACGACAGTTGGCTCCTAAGCCTGTTGTGTACCGCGACGGTTGGCTCATCGTGGAATGGGCCGCAGGGGTTACGGCGTCTGCGCAGGATTTTTCCGGCGTATTGGAAAACGGCTCGCTGGCACAGCTGCTCAGCCAGCTTCACCGCCAGCCGTGTTGTGGCTTTCGTTTGAATTTACCGATGCAGTTTATCCATCATTGGCAAAACATGGATCCGCGTCGACGCTCGCCAGCGTTACTGCGCTGGCACCACCATTTTCAGCGTATTGCGCAACCTGACTTGCTCGCGTGGGCACCTTTGCATCTAGACGTACATAGCGAGAATGTGTTGATCACGCCGCAGGGGGCGCTGCTGCTTATCGATTGGGAATACGCCGCCGATGGAGATATTGGACTGGAACTGGCGCTGCTGGTGCGCGGCAACGGGCTTGACGTTGAGTCGCAGCGGCACTTGCTGCGAACCTACCAACAGCAGCGGTCCGGTTTGTGCGCGCAGGCGTTGAACGCATCGGTTCAACAGTGGTTGCCCTGGGCCGATTATCTTATTCTGATGTGGTGTGAGGTGTGCTGGCATCAAACGGGGCAAACGGCGTTTTTAGCGGCAGGTTCGGCATCGCGTCGTGCGCTCGGGCTAAACACGTAATCCGGGCGAATAATCTACGCACTGTGCGCCAGATAACCTGTCATCGGTCAATGCAGGCACAATCCATCGGGGGCTTTGTTGAATAAATCAGAACTTGTAACGACTGTGCCCCATCGGGTCGATTGTTACGTGATGCGAATACTGTTCGGCATTCCTAATAGCGTGATCCGGTTAAGCGCTTTGACCATCGCCATG
>NZ_JBPETA010000039.1:0-9317 GCF_051710365.1 Symbiopectobacterium sp.
CTTGTTATAGGAGGGCCAGTTAGTGATTTTAAAATTTTGTTTTGCCATGGAGACCTGATTTTGAAACAACTATGGTGATCTGTTCCGATGATTACCCAAACTTTCTATTTATTCAACAAAGCCCTGCATTGGGCGGATAACGGCGCCTTCACTGGGGAAGTCAGCGGCACACTGTTGCACGAAATGGGGTGCCGCTATGTAGAAGTCGGGCATGCGGAACGGCGTCGCTATTTTGGTGAAACCGATGAGCATATTGCCCTTAAAACAGCAGCCGCCTGGCGCAACGGACTCACCCCCGTGCTCTGTGTTGGCGAAGAGCAGCGCGGTAGCGTGCAGCAGGCGATAGCAATCTGTCAGGCTCAGCTAACCAGCGCGCTCAACCGCGCACAGCAACAGCAGTTAACGGGGCAGGTTGTTGTAGCTTATGAGCCTCAATGGGCGATTGGCAGCGCAGAACCCGCACCAACCGAAGCTATCAGCCTTGTCTGTGAGGCGCTGAAGCAGCAGTTATTCACGGCGACGGGTGTGCGCGACGGCAAAGTGATTTACGGCGGCAGCGCTGGGCCGGGGCTACTGAGTCAGCTAGGGTCTGCGGTTGATGGCCTGTTTTTAGGGCGCTTCGCCCACGACCCAGCGGCGTTTAACGCCATTATGGATGAAGCGCTGGCGCTGTGCGCTCCGCAATAAAAATACGCAGAAAGGAGAGATTACCGTGGCTATTGGTTTAAGCACTTACGCTTTTTTCTGGCGCATGTCCTCCCGCGTTCCTGACCCAATGGGGCTGGAAGCAATGCTGGATCACACGGCAGAATCGGGCGCGGCGGTGTTTCAGATTTGTGATTACCCAGCAGTGGAAACGCTGTCATCCGCTGAGCTGGAAAAGCTGCGTCAGCGCGTCGAGGATTTATCCATTCAACTGGAACTCGGAACGCGTGGACTGGAGACTGCGCATTTAACGCGCTACCTGGCGCTGGCTCAGGCACTGGATGTCCGTTTTATACGCACCATGTTTAACAGCGTTACGCATCAACCCACACCGGATGAAGCACGCGAACTGTTGCAGATCATTTTGCCGCAGGCAGAGCAGCAGGGCGTTCAGTTCGGGCTGGAAACTTACGAGCAGGTAAAAACCCGCACCCTGCTAGGGGTGGTTGATGCTATAGACAGCCCGGCGTTGGGCATTTGTCTCGATCCGGGAAACTGCGTGGCGGCGTTGGAGCATCCGTGTGACGTTATCGATATGACGGCGCGACGCGTAGTGAACCTGCACATCAAAGATTTTGCCTTTGCGCGCCAGAATGGCTGGGTTGGGTTTACCTATTCCGGCAGCCCGCTCGGCACCGGGTTGCTCGACTACGACCACCTGCAAAAAGCGGTTCGTCCTAATGAGCGACACATCAATCAGGTGGTTGAGCACTGGCTTCCATGGCAATCCACGCCGGAGGAGACCTGCCGTCAGGAAGCCGCCTGGACCACACAAAGCCTGAACTTTCTTTTTGCCCGCAATCCGCAGGCCGGGCAGCGATAACCTTTTTTATTGAACAAAATGCATTCCAAATCCGAGGAGTAACCATCATGACAACAGAATTAAAAACGATTACGGTACTGGGCGCTGGTGGCAAAATGGGCATGCGTATCTC
The DNA here is from genome assembly GCF_051710365.1 of Symbiopectobacterium sp. Lineage (NCBI taxonomy): Bacteria > Pseudomonadati > Pseudomonadota > Gammaproteobacteria > Enterobacterales > Enterobacteriaceae > Symbiopectobacterium > Symbiopectobacterium sp. Next base: position 1,641 of record NZ_JBPETA010000039.1, read on the forward strand.
TGCCAATTTCCAGAAAAGTGCCTATCAGGTGTTTTACTGTGAGAATTCCCCGCGCGCGCAGGAGCAGGTGATTGCCGCAGGGCGCGAGCTGGCGGTGGCTGAGCAGGTTATTCCGGACAGCGATGTGGTGATCCTTGCGGTCCCTGATATTGCGCTGAAAGTGGTTTCCGCGCAGGTGGTGCCGCAAATGAAACGCGGTGCGATTCTGTTAACACTCGACCCCGCTGCGGCCTACGCCAATTTGATCGCCAAACGTGATGATATCGATTACGCGGTCGCACACCCATGCCACCCTTCGGTATTCCTCGATCGTTTTACGCCAGAAGAACATGCCGACGCGTTTGGCGGCGTCGCCGCACCTCAGCACGTTGCTGCTTCCTATGAAACAGGCAGCGATCGGCAGAAAGCCGTGCTGGCCGAGGTGGTAAAAGTATGTATGGCCCGGTGATTGACGTGCACTGGGTGACAGTAAAACAGTTGGCCTATCATGGAACCGGCGCTGGTTGAAACCGTGGCCTGTATGGTGGGGACGTTGATGAAAGAAGCGCTGGATGAAACCGTCAATACCATCGGCGCGCCGAAAGCGGCAGCGGAAGCGATGCTCTATGGCCACATTCAAATCGCGCTGGCAGTGGCGTTCCGCAGTACCAACCCGTTCTCGGATGCTTGCATGATCGCCATCGAGTATGGCAAAGAAAACATTATCAAACCGGACTGGAAAAAGATCTTCGATCAAAAAGAGCTCGATCTGGTGATCGCCAGAATGCTGAAGATTGATGCTATTGAGCGCTAATGCCTGTCGCGCATCAATGACGCGGAATCGCCGCAAGCCCATTTATACAGGTTTGCGGCATCACTGTTTTTAGGCAATGACGGGGCTATTATCAGGAGATTGGTTGCCGGAGTTGGGCCCTGACTTGCGGCGTGCAACAATTGTTAATGATGATCGGCTGTTGCCGACAGGGCTGCGTCTGCCCAGGCACACTTACCCTTTGCGTGAGGACAATATTACCGAATGGAAAAACAATCAGGATCTCAGGATAACGAACTACTGACGGAAATCGCCGTGGCGTATTACCAGGACGAGATTACCCAGGAGGAGATCGCGAAGAAATTCGGCATTTCGCGCATCAAAGTAGGGCGTTTGCTCAAGCGTGCTAAAGAAGAGGGCATTGTCGAGATCAACGTTCGCTATCACCCGGTGTTCAGCACTCGGTTGGAGCAGCAACTGCTGGAGCGTTTTCCCATCAAACGCGCTCTGATCGCGCTCGATCACCCTGAAGAAGAAGAACAGCGGCGTCAGGTAGCGGCATTGGTTTCCAACCATCTGGCAGTAACGCTGAAAGATGGTACCGTGATTGCGGTCGGGCAGGGGCGCAATGTGTCCGGCGTCGCAGATCACGTAGGAAACGTGACTGAACGCCACTGCAAGTTTATCTGCGGGATTGGCGGTACGCACCGTCCCGGCGATGCGATCAACGCCGATCATATCAGCCGTCGTCTGGCGAAGAAATTTGGCGGCAGCAGCGAAACGCTTTACGCCCCGGCTTACGTGGAAAACCGCGCGCTCAAGCAGGCGTTTATGCAGAACGGTACCATCAAGGAGACGCTGGATCGCGCCCGTAAGGCGGATATCGCGCTGGTGGGCATTGGCGACATGAACGAAAACAGCTATATGGTAAAACTGGGCTGGTTCACGCCACAGGAAATTGTTGATGCCAGTCTTAACCAGGGCGTGATTGGCGACATTGCTGGCTATGACTTTTTTAATGCGCAGGGGCAGCACATCGATACCGTGATGCACGACAGGGTGATTGGCGTCAGCATCGAAGAGCTGCGCAACATTCCCTGTGTTATTGCCATTGCTTCAGAAAACACCAAAGCGCTGGCGATATTGGGTGCGTTGCGCACCGGAGCTATCGATATTATCGCCACCAGCGCCTCGAACATCCGCACCATCCTCAATATGACCCAATAGGGTACTTTCTTCTGCCGGACAGCAGCGCTTCGCTGTCCGGTATCTGAATGATTTATCATCATTTTTAGTTGATTTTTACGTCTGTTTTTTGCCCGCAGGTTAGCAATACGTTATCCAGTTCGCGATAACGTGACATTATGCGCAAAAAACAAGCAGATAAATTAACTATATTAACCTGCATTCACTATCGGTTTTTGCCATGCTTCAAGCTTATATAAGCAGTAATGATTGAACTTCTTACGGCGTTAACCTCTCCTTGTCTGCCTGGGATAGACTCGCCGCCCTACGTTACGACAACAAAAGCCTATAAGGGATGCAACAATGGATGAACAACTCAAACAGAGCGCATTGGATTTCCACCAGTATCCGGTGCCGGGGAAGATTCAGGTGTCTCCCACCAAACCGCTAGCGACCCAACGCGATTTGGCGTTGGCCTACTCTCCGGGCGTTGCTGCACCTTGTCTTGAAATCGCCGAAGATCCGCTGGCTGCTTACAAATACACTGCACGCGGCAATCTGGTCGCGGTGATCTCCAACGGAACGGCGGTGCTTGGCCTCGGTAACATTGGTGCGCTGGCCGGCAAGCCGGTAATGGAAGGCAAGGGCGTTCTCTTTAAAAAATTCTCCGGCGTCGATGTGTTCGATATCGAAGTGGACGAACTGGATCCGGATAAATTGATCGACGTGATTGCCGCGCTGGAGCCGACTTTTGGTGGCATCAACCTGGAAGATATCAAAGCACCGGAGTGCTTCTACATCGAGAAGAAACTGCGTGAACGCATGAAGATTCCGGTGTTCCATGACGATCAGCACGGCACGGCGATCATCTGTACTGCGGCAGTATTGAACGGCCTGCGCGTGGTGGAGAAAAACATCTCTGACGTGCGTCTGGTGGTTTCCGGCGCGGGCGCTGCCTCCATTGCCTGCCTGAATTTGCTGGTGGCGTTGGGGCTGAAAAAACACAACATCGTGGTGTGTGACTCACGTGGCGTGATCTACAAAGGTCGTGACGCCAACATGGAAGAGAACAAGGCGATTTACGCGGTGGAAGACACCGGTGCGCGCACACCATGCGTCGTTTCGGTATCGAACCGAAAGTCGCGCTGTTGTCGCACTCCAACTTTGGTACCTCAAACTCGCCCACCGCACGCAAAATGCGTGAGGCGCTGGCGTTGATCAACACGCTGGCACCGGAGCTGGAAGTGGACGGTGAGATGCACGGCGATGCTGCGCTGGTGGAAGCGATTCGCCGCGAGCAAATGCCGGATAGCCCGTTAAAAGGCTCTGCCAATATTCTCATCATGCCGAACATGGAAGCGGCGCGTATCAGCTATAACCTGCTGCGCGTTTCCTCGTCTGAAGGGGTGACGGTCGGACCGGTGCTGATGGGCGTTGCCAAACCGGTGCACATCCTGACGCCGATCGCCTCGGTACGGCGTATCGTCAACATGGTGGCGCTGGCCGTGGTGGAAGCGCAGACTCAGCCGCTGTAACTACATTTGCATTGTCCTACAGCAAACAGCCCGGCATGCCGGGCTGTTTTTTATCAGAGAATTAACGCCGTTGGCGCAGCCACTTATCCAGCTCGTTGGCAAAGCGCTGGCGATCTTTCTGATTGAGGGCATCCGGCCCACCGGTTTGCACACCGCTGGCGCGTAGCGTATCCATAAAATCGCGCATCGTCAGCCGTTCGCGGATGGTGGCGGGCGTGTAGGTTTCACCGCGTGGATTGAGCGCCACGACTTTTTTTCCCAGCACTTCTGCTGCCAGCGGAATATCGGCGGTAATCACCAAATCCCCGGCGTTGACGCGTTTCACGATTTCGTTATCCGCCACGTCAAACCCGGCGGCAACGCGCACTGACGAGATGTAACGTGACGGCGGCGTACGCAGTGACTGATTGGCGACCAGAACGACACGGGTTTGTGTGCGATCGGCAGCGCGATACAGCACCTCTTTAATCACATTGGGGCAGGCGTCAGCATCTACCCAAATTTGCGGTTCTGCGTCGGTATTGTCGTTCATGCAAGCTCCTTCGCTAACCAATCTTTTACCGGTAAAAAATCACGATAAAGTGCGGCTTCCGGGCCGTCCGGCTCCGGTTGATATTGGTATTCCCAACGCGCCAGCGGCGGCATCGACATCAGGATGGATTCGGTGCGCCCGCCGCTTTGCAGGCCAAACAGCGTGCCGCGATCCCACACCAGATTAAACTCAACATAGCGCCCACGACGGTAGAGTTGAAACTGGCGTTCGCGCTCTCCCCAGGGCAATGCAGCGCGCCGCGCGGCAGGTAGGCGTCGAGAAAACCGTTTCCGACTGCGCGCATAAACGCAAAGCTGATGGTGAAATCCAGCGTATTCAAGTCATCGAAAAACAGCCCGCCGACGCCGAGTGCCTCGTTACGGTGCTTGAGGAAAAAGTAATCATCACACCACTTTTTGTAACGTGGATAAACGTCGTCAACAAACGGCTGGCAAAGATCGTGCGCGGTTTGGTGCCAGTGTACGACGTCTTCGGTAAAGCCGTAGAACGGGGTGAGATCGAACCCACCGCCAAACCACCATACCGGCGCTTCACCCTCTTTTTCCGCAACGAAAAAACGCACGTTGGCGTGGCTGGTGGGCACATACGGGTTTAACGGATGGATAACCAACGAAACTCCCATGGCCTGAAAGCGGCGTCCGGCAAGTTCGGGCCGGTGCGCGCTGGCCGAAGGGGGCAGCGTAGCCCCCATCACGTGAGGGAAGTTGACGCCCGCCTGTTCGAATACCGCGCTTTGGGTCAGCACCCGGCTGCGCCCGCCGCCGCCAGTGGCGTGTTGCCAGCACTCCTCATTAAAGCCGTTCTTACCATCTGCGGCGGCAAGGTGCTGACACAGAGTGTCTTGCAGCGTCAGTAAAAAGGATTTTACGGCGGAAATATCAGGCTGACTCATGACGGTGTTAGCAAATCCATTATAATAAAAGGGCTACCAGTATAGCCTGTCACAACGGCGAGGTGTTGGCTTTCCTGCTGCTGAGCGACTGCGACAGGGGGGGATGACAGCAAATTGATATTGCGTCTGCGCGAGATCACGCGATAATCAGATTTTCCTTAGCGATCAACGGGGGGATCCCATGGAAATCCGCGTATTCAGACAAGATGACTTTGAAGAAGTGATTACCCTATGGGAACGTTGCGACCTGCTGCGCCCTTGGAACGATCCAGAAATGGATATTGAGCGCAAAGTGAATCACGACGTCTCTCTGTTTTTGGTGGCCGAAGTGGGCGGTGAAATCGTGGGCTCGGTGATGGGGGGGTACGACGGCCATCGCGGCTCGGCCTACTATCTGGGCGTCCATCCGGATTTTCGCGGGCGCGGCATCGCTAACGCGTTGATTAGCCGCCTTGAGAAAAAATTGATCGCACGCGGTTGCCCCAAAATCCATCTGATGGTGCGGCAGGACAATGATGCGGTGATCGGCATGTATGAGAAACTGAACTACGATATCGTGGATTCCGTTACGCTTGGGAAATGCCTGATCGAAGATCAAGAATACTGATCGCTATTGTTGGTTTTTTGGCTTGTTGTTTAAAAACTGTTGCGTCGTCCGATTCGCTTAGATGATAATGAGTATCAATTAATCTTTGCGGTATTTTTATTGCCACCGACTATGACGCAGCTAACGACATTCTGGAGCGTATTTTACCACTCCCACCAGGGATGGCTGCGCGGATGGCTCAGTAAAAAAACCGGTTGTCGCCATCTGGCGGACGATCTTACCCACGATACTTTCCTCAAACTGCTGACCCTGGCGGAGCCGGAAGCAATCCGTAATCCACGCGCTTACCTGATGGTCACTGCCAACCATGTGAGACCAGTTTCGTAAGCGCAAACTGGAAGAGGATGCATTGGCGGCGCTGGCGCAATTGGCGGAGGGGGCAGAGGCGCAATCTGCCGAACAGCGTGTGGCAATCAGTCAATTGGTAGCCACGGCGCTGCATATCCTCACTGAAGAGCTGGATGAAAAAGTGCAGCGCGCGTTGAAGGCCATTCCTATCGCGATACTGCCGTTACGTTGGGCGTGAGCGAAAGCAGCATTAAACAGTATCTGGCAAAAGCCATGATCCATTTCCACACCCATATCTTCAGTCTGGAAAGCGATGAACCAGAAAGCTGAGTTAGCGCGTATCCAACAGCAGGCCGCTGAGTGGCTCATCCGCTTTTCTGAACCAGAGGAAGACGAGGCTGCGGATGCCGCACGTGCTGCCGAATGGCAGCGCTGGTGCGAACAAGATGCGCGCCATGAGCGGATTTATCACCAGATGCAGCAACTCTGGTCCAGTGCGGCGCTGACACCGGCCACAACGCAGCGTAAGGCGCGCCCGCAACGGTTTCTCTCTTTGGCCTTGGTGCTGGCCTTGGTGCTGGGGTTGGTGGGCGTGCTTGCCAGCCAACTGCCTTATCGCTACTGGTTGGCGGATCAGCGTACGGCAATCGGGGAAATCCGACGCCTGACGCTGGATGATACCGGCCGCGCCCTTTCGTTACTCAGTCATTCTCTTCCACTCTCCTATCAGCAGCCTATCGATGCCGTAGTGTTGATCGGCAGAAAAAAATAACACTTTAAAAATCAAATTATTATTTAAATTTGAGAATGATTATCAAAATTATTTTCGTTTTGCCCTGCCCGATTTTTGCTGCCTGACGTCATCGTCAGTAGAAATCAAAAATAACAGCAGGCAGGGAACTCGTATTCATGTCCATTTTTATCACGCAGCAGGGGAAATTGTGGTCACAGGCCGTTTTGACTGTGGCATTAAGCGCCGGGATGGCGCAGGCCGCCACGGTCAGCACGGTTCAGTTGCCCGCGCAGCCCTTGGAAAAATCGCTGATGCAGTTGGCGCGGCAAACCGGCATTAACTTTGGCGTAGACAGCCAACTGGTGGCAGGCAAGCAGGCGCAGGCGCTGAGCGGAAGCTACAGTGTGGAGCAGGCGCTGGAAGCGTTGTTGCGCGGCAATAATCTGTATGCGGAACCGACCGATGACGGCAAAGGATTTATTATTCGCCCGTTGGCGCAAATCAGTGCCAAACCAACGACGTCAGAGAATCAGGACGTTGTACCTTCTGCCGCTGCGGGGCGCAACCGGGGTGATGTCATTACCGTTCAGGCGCGTGTATTGCCGGGTCCTATGGAGATTGGTAGCCAGTAGTTGACGGCAGAGGACATCGCAAAAAAGCCGCAGGCGAACGGTAATGTTACTGAGCTGTTACGCACTAACCCCAATGTGCAGTTTGCTGAAACTTCGCGTAGCAGCGCTTCGCCAGGGGAGATTGCCCCTGATGTGGTGTCATTTCATGGCGGAAAATTCTACAACAATAATTTTATCATTGATGGTATGTCGAATAACGATCGCCTTAATCCCGGCGACAATGTCGGTGCTATCAGTGCGGCACCTAACGGTAATTCAGCTAACGATTTTCCTTCCGGACATCCGGAATCGTTTTGGATAGACACCAATCTGATTGAAAGCATGTCGGTATTTGGCAGCAATATTTCTGCCAAGTACGGCCAATTTACGGGGGGGGGGGGGGGGGGGTTGATATAAAATTAAAGCGTCCCGCATTCACCCAGGCATCAGGGGCTGGCGGTTACCCCACCGCGCGTGTTGCCGGGGAACCGGATGCGAATAACCCGGTTGACCGGCAATTAC
>NZ_JBPETA010000039.1:9327-23384 GCF_051710365.1 Symbiopectobacterium sp.
CCCCTTCTTTTTTCTTTTCATATTTATATATTTTTTTTATATTTTTTTTTTTTAGCCTGATCATACTGCCTCGCTTCTCCCTCTCTGGGGGGGGGGGGGGGGGCGCGTGATTGATATAAAATTAAAGCGTCCCTCATTCACCGAGGCATCAGGGGCTGTCGGTTACCGAACCTCGCGTGATGCCTGGGATCCTGATGCTAATAACCAGGTTGACCTGCAATTACTGTATGCCCCTCATACATCCAGTTACGTAAGAGCTAACACCAGAAATGGAGAGTACACCAATGAAGGGGGCGGTTATAGCGTCAATCTTAAGTGGGATAATAGAAATGCCCTTGGCATGATGACGTCCAATCTTGCCTATAAGCAGAACGAAAATACCATCAACAATCAGAAGCGTGATTATTACAATTGGTTGAGAACCGAGAGCATTAATTGGGCCTCCGCAGTGGCCACCGCGCAGGAAGGTGGGTTTGGCAAGGTAGAAACGGCACAGCGCAGTATCAACCTGAAACAGGGTTTTCAATTCACGCCATTTTCAACCTATTCCCTTGAGCACCAGTGGGATATTGGGTATGACGTCTCGCTCTCTCAAGCGAGCTATCGCCGAAAAGAGACTACCTATTCCTACACCAGCCCCAGACGTTCCAGCACCATTGTGTGTGGCGGAGACAGTGCCTGTATTGATGGAGAGCAATATCACAACAAGCGTACGGTGTATGGCGTTTCTGACATTACGGTCGATGCTGGTACCTACGGCGCTTATGTACAAGACACGCTCAAGCTGTACCGTTTGACGGCGGTGCCGGGTATTCGCGTTGATTTTGACGATTATATGCAGAACCTGAATGTTTCTCCCCGCTTCAGTTCCAGCTATGACGTGTGGGGTGATCGTTCAACCGAATTATTCGGTGGTATGAGTCGTTATTATGCCGGTAACGTGTTGGCCTATAAGCTGCGCGAAGCGCGGGTCCAGCCTTACACTGAATGCCGGGCGGATCATGTTAATAGCAAAGGGGCGGCTTTGTTGAATAAATAGATTTTATGCTGGCAGCCAAGTGAAACGACGGATCCTCGCAACGCAAAATCATGCAGTTAGGCCTCATGAGAAAACTGTACACCTAAGATGACAAGCATTTTCTACCAAAACTGGCATAGAAAAACAGCATGATTACCTATTATTCAACAAAGCCCAAAGGGGCTTGTACCGCCGCGTTGACGACCAGTAGCACACCGGCTGACTGGGTGTATGAAAAACCGCTTTCTGCAGTGAATTACCGTTACACCTCGCTAAATACCCCGTATAGCGATGAAAGGACACTGGGCGTCAAACAACGTATTGCAAATACGTTCTGGACGCTGAAATGGGTACACCGCAAAGACAAGGATGAATTTGCCCGCAGCGAAGAAAAGATCAACGGTGCCTATGAACTGACCAATAATGGTCAGTCCGAATCCAACACCTACAGCCTGGAAATTGAACCGGTAGCGCCGATTGAATGGGGACCGGCGATTTTCAAATGGCGAGCGGGCGGGAATCTCTTTGACAGTAAATCCTCGAATAAAACCTACGATGCCGATGTAGATGTCGATGGTTACGTCATCTACAAGGGCAAGCCTATGCGCGCCATTGATATGCCCGCCGAGGATTTTAACCGCCCTTGTGCGGCGTTTGTTGAATTGAATACGGAAATCCACGACTGGCGGCTGGACTGGACGCAGCGCGTCAGCTATGTCGGCGGTTATAAAGATGTCGTGTACCAAACTACCATAGTTTGCCTAGGAGACGATCGCTGTGGTGGTCTGGTCGGCTCCGGTGATGTTTATGAAGAAGAACAGTACGGCACCAACATGATACTTGATTGGCGTATCTCTTATACCCAACCGCTGGGTAAACAGAAACTGAAAGTGGGCGTAGATGTGTTGAACGTTTTGGATAAAGCCAACAAAACGGAAGCCAACTACGGCCTGGGTCGTCAGTTCTGGCTTGATGTGACCTATTCCTGGTAAGAAGAAAAACAATGAAAAACACAGTGAGCTATTGGCTGGCGGGCGCATTTTTTTTAGCGCCGCCCTTTCTGCGGCGGAGATAAAAAGCCCGCTGCCGCACATTACCACCGGCACGTTGCCTAACGGGCTGCACTACACGCTGGTGCCGCTGGAAGGTCAGAAACAGCGCGTCGATATCCGACTGGCGGTGGACGCCGGATCGGTGGATGAAAGCGAGGCACAATCCGGCGTGGCGCATATGGTTGAGCACATGGTGTTCCGCGCCAGTGAAGCGTACCCGAGTGGTGTGGCGAACATGCTGCATCAAAAGGGCTGGATTCGCGCCCAGCATTACAACGCCATGACCAACTATGAGCGCACCCAATACATGATGAGTCCGCCTGCTGGCAAACGCGATCTGCCGCTGGCGCTGGCGGCGCTAAGCCAAATGGTCGGGCACGCCAGCCTGCTGCAAAGCGATCTGGATGATGAGCGCAAAATTATACTGGAAGAGTGGCGCGGCAAGCTGGGCGTCGCCGAGCGTATGAATCAACAGCGCGTTCAGGCGATACGCCAAGGGTCGCGCTATCCCGATCGCCCTGTGATTGGTACGCAAGAGACCATCAACACTATGCCCGCTACCCAGTTGCAGGACTTTTATCAGCGCTGGTATCACCCTTCCAACATGCGCCTGATGGTGATTGGCGATATTGTTCCGCAAGAGGTGGTCTCGGAGATCGCCCACCAGTTTGGTTCGCTGCCTGCCGTGTCGCTTCCTGCCCGTCACTACTATGAGCCTCGCCTGCAACAGCAGCTGAACGTGGTGCGCTTGCAGGACAGTGAAAGTGGTGCCAGCCAGATTGCCTTTGTGTTTCGTCTCAACGATCCGCAGAATAAAAAAATCGGTCTGGAAGGCATGCGTCACCGCTTGCTGGATCAGTTAGCCACCAACGCGTTGCAGCGTCAATTGCGCCGCCAAAGCGAGCATCTGCCGGACAGCGTGAACAGTCTGGTGATGCGTAAGTCCGATATTGGTAAAACCACCGTTGCGGTGGGTTTTTTTGCCGACGTGATCCCGGGCGAGCATCAGGCGGCGTTGCCGGTGTTGCTGCAAGAGATCGAACGCGTGAAGCGCTATCCGCTCAGCGAGCGCGATATTGTTGAGCTTAAAAACGATATTCGACAAGCTGCCAACCGCATGGCTGACAATGTAGAGTCACGCGAGTTTGCCGATTGGGTTCAGCAACTCTCGGTGGGCTGGCTGCAAAGCAAACCCTATGTCAGCGCGCAGCAGATTGGCCGTGATGCCTTGACGCTGCTGCCGAGCATCACGCCACATCGGGCACTGGCTGGCACACGTGAATCAACCGTGGCGTTGAATATCGAACTGCGCTCAGAGGTGCGGGCCTGGAGTTATACCGAACAACCCTGGACGCCACAGGCGGCGGTACAAGTCAGCGTTGCGCGCAACCTGGCAAATAAATATCTGAAAAACAGCCTGCGCGATGAGGCGCTGGGTATTTATCGTATGCGCCTAGACAGTGAGTTGGCAGACAAGGCCCAGCGCATCGAGACCGAGATAAGCTTTACCGCTTCTCCTGAACGGGGTCATGAACTGTGGCAGCGCGCTGAACAGGTGCTGGCCAACTTGCCGCAACGGATTACCGCAGACGATGTTGAACAGCAGCGCCAGCAATTTATCCGCGCGGAGCAAGGGCGTAACAATGATTTCACCACCCAGCAACGGCGCCTGATACTGAGCGATCGCCACTACGGCGATCCGCGCTATCTGAGTGACGTGGCAAACCTCGCGCAGGCGGTAACGTTAGAGGAAGTGCGTGCAATGGCGGCCAAACTGCTCAACCTGGATAACCGCGTGCTGTTACTGTCATTGCCGCGTGAAGAGGCTGAAACTGCGGGCAGCGTCGTAGATAGCACGTTGCAAGGAGATGCAGCCCTATGAGCGCATTATGGGAACTGTGCCGTCCCTTCTGGGGCGGATGGCGCAGTTGGCGCGCCTGGTCGCTGCTGGCCATTGCTGTCTCCATGGGGTTCGGCATCGTCTATCTCAACGTGCAGATCAACGAATGGAGCCGGGTGTTTTATGACACGCTCGGCACTTACGACAGCAGCAAGCTGTTTTGCTTGATGAAAGAGTACACGCTCTACATCCTGCTCTATATCGGCGTTTTTGTGTATCAGGACTGGTTTACCAGCTTGCTGGTGATCCGTTGGCGTAGCGCCCTGACCGCGCAATTTGTTGATAGCTGGCTGGCAAAACGCACCTTTTATCGCATGTCGTTAACCGGGAAAATCGACAACCCCGATCAGCGTATCGCCGAAGATATCAATTTGTTCACTGATAAGCTGGTCAGCATGGTGGTCGCCTTTATCATCAATGCGGGTCGGCTATCATTGTTTATGATCATTCTCTGGCAACTCTCTGGCGTGCAACGTTTTACCCTGTTTGGCCGTGAATGGGCGATCTCCGGCTATCTGGTGTGGGTGGTGCTTATCTATACCGTGGTGGGTACCTTGATTACGCACGTGGTGGGGAAAAAACTGCACGGCATCAGCTATGCCCGACAGCGCTCAGAAGCGGATTTCCGCGCCGCGCTGTTGCGCAAACATGACAATGCGGAACAGATTGCGCTCTATGGCGGTGAGGCGCAGGAAAAAACCTATTTGGCGCGCCATTTTAGCGATGTCGAACACAGCTGGCGTCAACTGATGGACACGAAGCGTAATATGGGGTTCTTCACCTCCGGCTATATGCGTGTCAGTCTGATTGTGCCCGTTTTTGCCGCGCTGCCTACCTTTTTATCGAAAACGGTGACGCTCGGCGGCTTAATGCAGATCCGCAGTGCGTTTGCTCAGGTGCACGGTGCACTTAGCTGGTTTATTCACATGCACGTGGAGATAACCATGCTTTCCGCCAGCATCCAGCGTTTGATCCAGTTCAAGCAGGAAATTGATCGCCATCAGCCACAGCAGGCGGCACCGGACGTGGGCGAATGCCTGAATATCGAGAATCTGTCGTTTGCTACGCCGCAGGGCACCCCGCTGTTAAACGATGTGGCGCTGCACTGTGCGCCGGGAAGCTGGAGCAAACTGTCTGGGCCAAGTGGATTGGGTAAATCGACGCTGCTGCGCACCTTGAACGGACTGTGGCCCTACTATCGCGGGCAGTGGCAAGCGCAAGCGGGCCGCTCGCTATTGTTGCCACAGAAAAGCTATTTGGGGCAGGGGACGCTGGCGGAGGTGCTGTGTTACCCGCACCCACCGCTCGAGGATACCATCACCATGCAGCGCACCCTGAAACGGGTTGGTCTAGGTGAGTGGTGCGATCGTTTGGCTGAGCGACATAACTGGGATCGCATTTTTTCCGGTGGTGAATAGCAGCGGCTGGCCTTCGCGCGCGCATTGATCGCTAAACCGGATACGCTCTATCTGGATGAGGCCACCAGCAGTCTCGATCACGGTGCGGCGCGTGCGTTGCTGAATGCGCTTAAACAGGCACTACCGGGCTGTACGGTGATCGCCATTACCCATCAGCGTGAGCTGGACGATTTGTTCCCGCATCACTACGACCTCACCACATTTCGCGCGGTGACGGTGGGATAACGCCATCAATCAGAAGGAAGGCCTGTGTGGCCTTCCTTCTGTCATCTCGTTCTGATCGCTGATGTGAAGGCAATTTTTCCTTTCTGTGGTCCGCCGCTTCGGTTAGGTTATCTGAATCACGTTTGTTGGAGCAGAGTAATGATCGTAAGAACATGGCACGGATGCGTTCCCGTTTCGCATGCAGCGGGATTTGCGGCACACCTTGATGTCACAGGCATTCAACATTCCCAAAGCATACCGGGCAATTTGGGGGCAGCGGTCAAAAGGGTTACGCAAGGCGATTGGGAGCATTTCTTTTTCGCCACCTATTGGCAAGATATTGAGGCAGTAAAAGCGTTTGCGGGTGAAGATTACCATGTTGCCGTCACCTATCCTGACGATGAACAGTTTGGCCTGTTGTCCGATCCTTATGTTTTTCAACATGAGGTTGAGTCCGCCTTGCCGCTATAACTCGGCAGTAGGCTCACTGATAGGGAGTTTGTTCGTACCGCCAACGTCTTAGGTCGCTCACTTCCCCTTGCCGTGAGAATCAACGATAATCTTGCACACTTGACCGTTTTTTACGACACTTTTCTCAGGCCTGAGACTCAAACCCTCACGCATGCGATCGTGGGGTGGCGCAGGTGCCGCTCACTGTTAAAGGAATTTATGTTATGAGGTTTCGCTCCGTTCAGTTGGTTTTTCTCTGTGTGCTGGCCGCCTTTTTGTTGACGGGATGTAGCGCGCTCTCCAACTTTTCCTGGTCCAACCTGTCGCCGTTCAACTGGTTTGGCAGCAAAATCGAGGTGTCGGATGCCGGTGTCGGCGGGCTTAATGGCGGCACGCCGCTTGCACAAGAGCCGATAAACCAGGCGCTGAACGGTAATTATCGTTTGCGCAGCGGCATGGGCACCACTAACGGCCAAATCACGGCGTTCTATCAGGCGCTGGATGGTAATGAGATCAGGTTGTTGATCAGCGGTAAGCCCAAAGCGCAGGTCAATCGCGTTGAGGTTATGGATGCGAAAATTGCCAGCGTATGGGGCGTGAAAATCGGGGATGCATTCAGAGCCCATTACAGTAAAGCCTTTGAAGTCTGCCAGCTTGCTCAAGGGGATGATGCCCGCAGCGTAGAGTGCGTTGAATCGCAGAGCAAGCACGTCAGTTATCTCTATTCCGGTGACTGGAACGGCCCGGAAGGCTTAATGCCCTCTGATGATATTCTGCAAACCTGGCACGTCAGCAAAATCATCTGGCACGCGCAAGCGCGTGACTGATTTTATCGTCTCGACCTTTCTTAAGCCACACCTATCAGGCTTGGCGCGGTAACGCGCCAACGTCGTAGCGTTTCCATTCTCTCATCGTTTATTTTTATCCTTTGTTTTTGAACAAAGCACATTGTCGTGAATGCGGTATGATGAGCGCCTTAGGCAACGTAGTGCCAAAAAACGATAAAAGCAGATAATTAAAACATGAGGAAGCTTGAAATGACGCAGATACAGAGCGGAATTTTGCTTGAGCACCGTCGTTTTGCCATTTTTATTGAAGCCATGATTCAGGGCGAATTCGACGCTATTCGCCAAGGCTGCAAAAAGTTTTTCCAGTCGTTGCAGGAGTTGCAGGCGCGCTTTCCCGATGCGGTGCTGGGGGCGACGTTGGCGTTTGGTCATAGATGTGTGGCGCGATCTCGATTGCGAACAAGGGACGGCTGAACTGAAGCCTTTTGCACCGCTGGGTAAGGGGTTGGCACCGGCAACGCAGCGCGATCTGCTGCTGCATATTCAATCTTTGCGTCACGATGTCAATTTCAGCCTGGCTCAGGCGGCATTGGCAGCGTTTGGTTCCGCGATCCACGTTGAAGAAGAGACACACGGCTTTCGCTGGGTGGAAGATCGCGATTCTGAGTGGGTTTGTCGATGGCACCGAGAACCCGCAGGGCGATGCGCGACGCGACGTGGCGATTATCGCCGACGATCGGCCGGATGCGGGCGGCAGCTATGTGTTTGTGCAGCGCTGGGAGCATAATCTCAAGCAGTTGCAGCGCTTTAGCGTGGAGCAACAAGAGCAGATGATCGGCCGCACCAAGCAGGATAACGAAGAGATTCCGGCAGAACAGCGCCCGATCACCTCGCACCTGAGCCGGGTTGATCTTAAGGAAGAGGGCAAAGGGCTGAAAATTTTGCGCCAGAGCATGCCTTATGGCACGGCCAGCGGCAAACATGGTCTTTACTTTATTGCCTATTGCGCGCGCTTGCATAATATTGAACAGCAATTACTGAGCATGTTTGGCGATCGTGACGGCAAACGTGACGAGATGCTGCGCTTCACGCGCGCCGTTAGCGGCAGCTATTTCTTCGCTCCTTCGCTGGAAAAACTGCTCGCGTTGTAACATGTTCACGTTGAGTCGGTAGGGGAGACGCGTTGAGTACGCTGGATAACACAATTGGCAATACGCCGCTCATCAAGCTGCAAAGGCTGGCGCAGGGTACCGGCAGTGAGATCTGGCTTAAGCTGGAAGGGAACAATCCGGCTGGCTCGGTAAAAGATCGTCCGGTTCGTTTTATGGTGGAGCAGGCTGAACGGCGCGGAGAAATAACCCCTGGCGATCGGCTGATTGAAGCCACCAGTGGTAATACCGGTATTGCGCTGGCGATGATTGCCGCGGTGAAAGGGTATCGCCTGCGGCTGTTGATGCCGGAGAACATGAGTCGTGAGCGGCAACTGGCGATGCGCGCCTACGGTGCGGAATTGGTGCTGGTCAGCCCTGCGTGTGGCATGGAAGGCGCGCGCGATCTGGCGCGCCAGATGGCAGAATCCGGAGAGGGCAGGTGCTCGATCAGTCAACAACCCGGATAACGCGTTGGCGCATTTTATGACCACGGGGCCGGAAATCTGGCAGCAAACGCAAGGTGCACTCACCCATTTTGTGTCCGCGATGGGTACTACCGGCACGCTTTCCGGCGTCAGTCGCTTCCTAAAGCAACAGCGTGCATCCCTCTGCACTATCGGTTTACAACCCGCGTCGGGGAGCCACATTCCCGGTATCCGTCGCTGGGCAACGGGGTATGAGCCGGGGATTTTCCAGCCCCAGTATGTAGATCGTGTGATGGATATTACCCAGCAAGAGGCGGAAACCACGCTACGGCGCTTGGCGCAGGAGGAAGGCATTTTCTGCGGCGTCAGTTCCGGCGGTGCGGTAGCGGGAGCACTGCGCGTGGCGCAGGAAAACCCCGGCAGCACGATCGTCGCGATTGTTTGCGATCGCGGCGATCGCTATCTGTCTACCGGCGTATTTGGCTAACGCTATTCCCGTTCCAGCGCGTGTATTGGCTCCATGTATGCGGCGCGCCGGGCGGGGAAGAAGCCAAAAATCACCCCAATCAGGCTGGCGCACAGGAACGCGGCAATAATAGATGCTGGCGAGTAGATTAACGAGAAGCTGCTGAAGAAGTGGCTAAATACCGCCCCCGCCAACAGCGACAGCGAAACCCCCAACACGCCGCCCAGCAAGCACACCAGCACTGCTTCAATCAAAAACTGTTGCATGATATCGCTGGCACGCGCACCAACCGCCATGCGCACGCCGATTTCTCGCGTGCGCTCGGTCACCGACACCAGCATGATGTTCATCACGCCGATACCGCCGACCAGCAGCGAAATAAACGCAATGGCGAAGACCAGCAGCGCCAGCGTGGTAGTGGCCTTCTCGATGGTTTGACGAATGCTATCGGTGTTGAAAACAAAGAAATCCTTGCTGCCGTGGCGCTGGGTCAAAATCTGGGTAATGCCCTGTTCTGCCACGCTCAAATCCACGTTGTCTTTGACCCTGACGGTGATGCTTCTCAGGTAGGACTGCCCGATCATGCGTTTCATCGCCGTGGTGTAGGGGACCCAGACGTTAAGGTTTTCATCGCTGCCAAAGCCACTGCTGTTTTTTTCCACCACGCCAATAATTCGCACGGGGAGCGATCCTAGCAGGATCACCTCGCCGATAGGGTTCTCCCCGTTGGGAAACAGTTTCTGCAATGTGTTCTGATCGATAACCGCTTCTTGCGACAGATTATCCACGCTGGCGCGTGGGAAAATCATCCCTTGTGCCACGCTGTAGCCGCGCACGGTGAAAAACTGTTCTCCTACCCCGTTGGCATTGGCCGTAACGGCAATATTGCCATAGCGCAGTCTCGGTAGGAGCCGTTGTACTGGCTGAATCCGCGATCACTTCGCCATCGCGCAACTCGATGATACGCCCGGCATGGCGCGCGATCTGCATATCGTGGGTCACGATAATGATGGTGTGCCCCTGCGCGTTCAGATCTTTCAAAATGGCCAGCACTTCGTTACCGCTGTGCGTGTCCAGTGCGCCCGTTGGCTCATCCGCGAGGATCACCTGACCGCCGTTCATCAGCGCGCGGGCGATACTGACGCGCTGTTGTTGCCCACCGGAAAGTTGGCTGGGGCGATAGTTCAGGCGTTCACCCAATCCGAGGCGGTGCAGCAGTGCTGCGGCGCGCTGCTGGCGAGAGGTGCGGTCGCGCCCGGCGTAAATAGCGGGGACTTCGACATTGCCCTGCGCAGAAAGATCGCCCAACAGGTGATAGCGTTGAAAGATAAACTCGAAATACTCCCGACGCAGCGCGGCCGGGCTGTCGCTGTCGAGCGTCGCTACCGCTTGGCCGTTAACCCGGTATTCCCCTTCCGAGGCTTTATCCAGACAACCGAGAATATTCATCAATGTCGACTTGCCGGAGCCGGAAGCCTCAACAATAGCGACCATCTCACCCGCATGAATCGTCAGGTTTATCGCTTTCAACACGTTGACCGTTTGGTCACCGTTGGTAAAACGGCGTGAAATTCCCGTTAGCGTTAATAAAGGTTGAGTCATACGTTAGCTCCCCTTACATCGGCGGCGGGCCGGGGTGGCGCGCCGTTGATGATGAAGAACCCGGTTGCTGGCTGATGATCACTTGTTCACCCGCGCTGACGTCGGTGAGTAATTGGGTATGCACGTTGTCGTTAATGCCAATGGTCATGTCGCGGGATTCACGTTGACCTTGCGCATTAACCACTTGCACCACGGTTTTGCCATTAAGCTGCTGTACTGCCGTGGCGGGCTCCACCAGCGCGTTTTTTACCGCAGCACGCAGAATATACACTTGCGCCGTCATCGAGATACGCAGCGTGCCATCCGGGTTATCAACATCAAACAGGCCGTTGTAATAAATCGCCTTAGACGTTGAAGAGCTGCTACTGCTGCTGGAACTGCTGGATGAACTGGTGGTCTCGTCGTTGATGGAATCCGGTGCCGGTTCGATAGCGCGCAGCGTGGCTTGATAGCGCTTGTTGGGCTGGCCAAGAATGGTAAACCAGACCGGCATGCCGACTTTCACGTTGACCACATCGGCTTCGGAAATCTGCGCTTTCACCGTCATGGTGTTCAGGTTCGCCACTTTGGCGATAGTGGGGGTAGTTTGCGCCGCGTTGACGGTCTGCCCTGCTTCCACCGGAATGGCAACGATGGTGCCATCCATCGGTGCGGTAATTTGCGTATAGCCCAGATTGACCTTGGCGGTGCTGGTGGCGATCTCCGCCTGCGCGATTTGTGCGTCGAGGGCGGCAATGTCTGCCGTGGTGGCATCCAGCGTGGCCTTGGCGCTGTCATAATCGGCCTGTGCACCCACGCCGCGTTGCATTAGCATTTGCTGACGCTGCCAACTAAGCTGATTGTTGCGCAGCGCGGCATCGCTGTCTTTCAGCGTATTTTGCTGCGTTAAATCATCAATTTCTGCCAGCAGTTGCCCCTTGCTCACCTTATCGCCCAGTGCAATATGCAACGCTTTGATTTGCCCTGACACCTGGGCACCGACGCTGACCTGTTTGAGCGCTTCAATGGTGCCATCTGCCAGGACGGTCTGCTCAATATCTCGGGTTTCTACGGGCGCGGTAATGTAGTTCACCGGTGGTGGGGCGGCGAAAAAGTGCTTATAGCCAAAATAAAGGGCAACGATGGCAACCAGTGCCAGTAGCGACGTACGTAATGACAAAAAACGAGCAGGCATGAGCAGTTGAATATCCTTATCGAGTGTTGACGTCTTAGCAGGGTACTGACGTCTGACTGGGTGATGCTAACCGCGTAGAACAACGCCGTTACTTTACCCTGACTCTATGACCCGATCTCGCCTATTTAGTGCTATGGAAGGTAAGAATTCAGTAAAGATGGCTGCGAAAATACGTATTAAACGAGAAAATAACCGCCAGAACCGCCAAGGGGAGCGGAGCAAGGTATGAAGCTGTTGCTGGTTGATGATGATGATGTGGAGTTGGGAAACCTGCTTTGTGAGTATCTCAGCGCTGAGGGATTTGCCGCAACGCGAGTGTTAACAGGGAAAGAGGGCGTGGAAAGCGCGCTGTCAGGAAATTACACCGCCATGATTCTGGACGTGATGTTGCCGGATATGAGCGGTATTGATGTGTTACGCCAGGTGCGTAAATCGAGCCGGTTGCCGATTATCATGTTGACGGCCAAGGGTGACAATATCGACCGGGTGATTGGTCTGGAAATGGGGGCCGATGATTATATGCCGAAGCCCTGTTTCCCCCGTGAACTGGTAGCACGCTTGCGTGCGGTGCTGCGCCGTTATGATGAGCGCCCGGAAAAGCAGGAAAGCGAAGGGACTGCCACATTAGGCGAACTGGTGTTGAACCCCGCTACGCGCACCAGCGAATGGAAAGGACACCCCTTTGATTTAACCGCCTCCGAGTTCAATTTGCTGGAACTGCTGGTGCGCGCGTGCGAGCGCGTGGTCTCCAAAGATGAGCTGTCGGAAAAGTGTCTGGGGCGGCAGCGTGAAGCCTACGATCGCAGCGTCGATGTGCATATCAGCAACATTCGGCAAAAGCTGGCCGAACTGCCGGGCAGCAACATGACCATTGAAACCGTGCGCAGCGTAGGATATCGGATTCGTTGATGATGCAGGGACGCTTGTTCTGGAAAATTCTGTTTGGCTTCTGGCTGACGTTTTTATTGATATCGCAACTGCTGTGGTTGGGGTTCACGTTGTATGACGGCGGGCACCGCGCACCGCCGGAAGAGGCGATGATCCAGCGCTTGATGTCGTTACAAATGTCGATGGCGCAATCTGCGTTGCAACAGGGTGGGCAGCCCGCGCTGGACGCACTGGAAGCTCAGTGGCCGCCGCAGGAGCGCGGTTTTCTGCGCGTTTCTACCACGGCAACCGATGCCGAGAAATGGGCTCCACCGCCTGTGCCGTGGCGTGAACCGCCAGCCAGCGATATCCCGCCTCCCGGTGGCCTGAGGCCGCCAGCGGATGAGGAACATCTCCGGTGCGATCGGCACATGTCGCTTGTTAACGCAGTCAATGAGCCCAATGGCGAGCGCTATTGGGTCTCTTTTGACGTCCTGCGTTTGCGCGATGAAACCTATGCACCGCGTCCGATGTTGATACTCAATATTCCTGAACCGTTGGTATGGATTTCGGGATTAGGCGGGCTGCTCTTCAGTGGGGTATTGGCCTGGAACCTGACCCGGCCGCTCAATCGCCTGCGCGCCAGTTTTGACCGTGTATCACAGGGGGATTTATCCATTCGGCTGTTGCCGGACATGAAACGACGGCACGATGAGTTGAGCGACGTGGCGCGGGATTTTGATGCCATGGTTGAGCGACTGGAGGTATTGGTGAGTTCCCGCGAACAACTGCTGCATGATGTGTCTCATGAACTACGTTCCCCTTTGGCGCGTTTACAGCTGGCCATCGGGTTGGCGCACCAAAATCGCGATAATATCGATACCTCATTGCAGCGCATCGAAGGTGAAGCGGCGCGCATGGACAAAATGATTGGTGAACTGCTGACGCTATCACGCGCCGAGCATCAGGTGGTGGATGAGTCCTATTTCGATTTGTACGGATTGGTCGACGCGGTGGTAAACGATGCGCGCTATGAGGCGCAAGTACCAAGGGTAACCATTCTTTTGGAGGCGGATACAGAGCAGGATCACACGGTAAAAGGTAATGCGGAGCTGATGCGGCGCGCGTTGGATAATATCGTGCGCAACGCACTGCGCTTTTCAACCCACGAGCAGACGGTGCTGGTAGACCTGCGTGGCACGGAGCGCGAGTGGCTGCTTTGTGTCACCGATCAGGGGCCGGGGGTGGAGAAAAATAAGCTATCCAGCATCTTTGATCCTGTTATTCGCATCGAATCTCCGCAGTCCGGCAAGGGTTATGGATTAGGGCTGGCGATTGCCCGCAAAGTGGTGATAGCACACGGAGGCCATATTGAGGCCGATAACGGCCCTCAGGGAGGGTTGACCGTGCGTATCTTTATTTGTACTAGCTCAGACCTGATCTGACAGTTACCGGTTATTTATACAGGTGTCTGTCAGATTAAATCTGGTTCAGATTTTTTTCTGCCCAGACCCGTTTACCATCAAGTAATGTTGCCATTGG
>NZ_JBPETA010000040.1:0-23070 GCF_051710365.1 Symbiopectobacterium sp.
ACGGTTGGTAACAAGGGCTCAATGATTGCCCATGCTTCATCAGAAAGATCGTAGCGAGCCATAATCCAAAGTGTCGTAGAAACAGATGGATACTATAGCTCAAGCAATTAAGGGACACAGCCTAGCACGCGCAGCACCAGTAAGCGCCCATAGCGATCTGCCATGCGCCCCACCGGCCACTGACCGACAATACCGGCACCAATCAACAGCGCCATCCAATAACCCACGTCGGCATCGCTGGTGCCACTGTGGGAGAGATAAAGCGGCATCAACCCATACAGCGACCCAAGGATCACGCCGGAAATCACACAGCCATTGATGCCCAGACGCGCACTGCGTTTACGCAGCATTTTCCCCACATGGACCGGATGCTCCGACTGCGCCAGACGGGTGCACAGCAACGGTAACACGGCAAGCACAATCAGCATTACCATCCAGAGCATAACACTCGCTACAGCGGTTGGCAGCAGGCCGACATAGATCTGACCAACGACGCTTCCCAGATAATAGGCAACCATATAGGCTGCTAGCAGTTGACCACGGTGCGTGGATGAGCCGCTGCACAACAGCGCACTTTCCACGACAACCCATATCAACGCACAGCCAACACCTGCAACAAAACGCCATACCAGCCAACTGGTTACTTCCGTGGAAAACATTAGCCCCAGCGTTGCCAAAGCAAACAGCAAAGCGGCAAGGTAATAGCTGCGATTAAATCCTTGACGGAGAATCAAGCGTCCGGCCAACAGCGTCCCAACAAGTTACCTGTAAAATAGGATGACCCCACGACGCCCACCTGCCACACGGAAGCATGCTGATAGTTAAGCCATAACGGAACCAGCGTATTCAGTACAGCGATACAAACCGTAAGCAGCATAAGGCCGCAGAGCAATAACAGCACTGGGCGAGAAAAAGCAGACATAGTGGGCGTGGGTAACCAATACAACAAGGAAGTGTGTGCGCATCATGCCACTGCGCGTTTAAAAGTCAACGAGGGCAAACTCAGGCCGCACGTTTTGTGATACTGGGGCGCCATAATGCAAAAAAGCGCCCCGAAAGGCGCTTTTAATAGCGGAACAGCGGCGTGTTTAGCCGATAAACTCCAACCCGCCCATATAAGGACGCAGGACATCAGGAATGGCAATACGTCCGTCCGCCTGCTGGTAGTTTTCCAGCACGGCAACCAGTGTACGCCCAACCGCCAGACCAGAACCGTTCAGCGTATGCACCAGACGCGTTTTCTTGTCGCTCTTGTTGCGGCAGCGCGCTTGCATGCGTCGAGCCTGGAAATCCCCCATGTTGGAGCAAGAAGAGATTTCACGGTAAGTGTTCTGCGCCGGCAGCCACACTTCCAGATCGTAGGTTTTGGTTGAACCAAAGCCCATGTCACCAGTGCACAGTAACACCTTGCGATAAGGCAGTTGCAGCAGTTGCAGCACGGTTTCCGCATGCGTCGTCAGCGTTTCCAGCGCATCCATGGAGTCTTCCGGGCGCACAATCTGCACCAACTCCACTTTGTCAAACTGGTGCATACGGATCAGACCACGAGTATCACGACCATAGGAACCCGCTTCAGAGCGGAAACACGGGGTGTGCGCCGTCATTTTGATCGGCAGCGTTTCTTCGTCCAGAATCTCGTCGCGCACCAGATTGGTCAGCGGCACTTCAGCCGTCGGGATCAGGGCATAATTGCTGCTTTCCGCTTCTTCATCCAACGGCTTGGTGTGAAACAGGTCTTCACCAAACTTCGGCAACTGCCCGGTGCCGTATAGCGTAGCGTGGTTAACCAGGTAAGGCACGTAGGCTTCCTGATAACCGTGCTGTTCGGTATGCAGATCCAGCATAAATTGTGACAGCGCACGATGCAGGCGAGCAATTTGTCCTTTCATGACAACGAAACGCGCACCGGTCAATTTAACACCGGCAGCAAAATCGACGCCTTTCGCCAGTTCGCCTAAATCAACGTGATCGCGCACCGGGAAATCAAACTGACGTGGTTCACCCCAGCGGCTGATTTCCTGGTTATCGTGCTCATCTTTGCCCAACGGCACAGCGTCGTCCGGCATATTCGGAATGGTTAACGCCAGTTCACGAATGGCATTTTGCAAGGCATCCAGTTCGGCCTTGGCCGCATCCAACTTTTCACCCAGGGTATTCACTTCGCGGCGCAACGGTTCGATATCTTCACCACGAGATTTAGCCGCACCGATCTCTTTCGATCGGGAGTTACGCTCTGCTTGCAGACTTTCCGTTTCTACTTGTAGCACTTTGCGGCGTTCTTCTTGTTGACGCAGCGTGTCTACATCCAGTTTAAAACCTCTGCGAGCCAGTAGCTTTTCGGCAACTGCGTCTAGCTCATTACGCAGTAAATTGGGATCGAGCATGCTAATCCTGTTTTAATGTTTTTTGGTGAAATTTTACGTTGCGCGACACCCGTCGAGCGGTAGAAAACAACCTTATAACCTTACCGCAACGCCTAGTTCAGCGGTAGCGTTTTGTCGGGCTATTTTGATCCTGTGTAGTCAGCCAGGCCAGCTTTTCACCAATTTTTGCTTCCAGACCGCGTGACGTTGGCTGATAGTAGCGCGTTTGCGCCATAGCTTGCGGGAAATAGTCTTCACCCGCCGCATAGGCATTGGGTTCATCATGGGCGTAGCGGTATTCCGCACCCAGCCCCATCTCTTTCATCAGTTTGGTGGGCGCATTGCGCAAATGCTCCGGCACGTCGTAATCCGGTTTCTCTCTGGCATCCTGCATCGCCGCTTTAAACGCGGTGTAGACCGCATTACTCTTGGGTGCGCAGGCCAGATACACAATCGCCTGAGCAATAGCGCGTTCCCCTTCTGCCGGCCCCACGCGGGTGAAACAATCCCAGGCGGCGATCGCCACCTGCATTCCCCGCGGATCGGCATTGCCCACATCTTCGGAGGCTATCGCCAACAGACGCCGTGCAACATACAGCGGATCGCCACCGACGGTAATAATGCGTGCATACCAGTACAATGCGGCATCAGGTGCGGAACCTCGCACCGATTTATGCAATGCAGAAATGAGGTCATAGTAGCGGTCGCCTTTGTTATCAAAGCGCGCGCTACGTTCGCCCGACACTTCGTGCAGCAGTTCGGGGGTTAGCACCCGGTTGCCCTGCACATCGACCTCGGCCATATCCGCCATCATTTCCAGACTGTTCAACGCGCGGCGCGCATCGCCATTCACCAGTTCCGCCAGCAATCGCTGCGTCTCAGGCGGCAATACGATGTTCTGCCCGCCAAACCCTCGTGCGGTATCGGTCATCGCCTGCTGTAACACCTGTTCGATGTCTTCTGCGGTGAGAGCCTTCAGTAAATAGACGCGCGCACGCGACAACAGCGCCGAATTAAGCTCAAACGAAGGGTTTTCGGTGGTTGCGCCTATGAAAGTGATGGTTCCGTCTTCAATGTGCGGCAGAAAAGCATCCTGCTGACTCTTGTTGAAGCGATGCACTTCATCCACGAACAGGATGGTGCGTCGCCCGGCATCGCGATTTTGCCGCGCACGCTCTATCGCTTCACGAATCTCTTTGATGCCTGAGGTCACGGCAGAGATCCGCTCCACGTCAGCTTGTCCGTAGCGACCAATCAGTTCTGCCAGCGTGGTTTTTCCGGTGCCGGGCGGCCCCCATAGAATCATGGAGTGTAACTGCCCCGCCTCTATCGCTCGCGGCAAGGGCTTACCCGCGCCTAGCAGATGCTGTTGACCGATATATTGCGCCAACGTAGCGGGTCGCATACGCGCGGCAAGCGGCTGAAAGCTATTGTCCGAAAAATCCAGCGACAAGTTACTCACGATGGCCTCACTGCCTTTGATCGTCCAGCGTCACGCCTTTCGGCGGCGTAAAGGTGAACTTGCTGCTATCCACAGCACCGTTTTGCTGGTTTTGCAGGGTATAGCTGCTGCGTTGCCCATCCTGCTCCGTCGCGACAAAGCTCTTGATGGTGCCGCTGGCATTGACGTTGATGGCAAACTGTTTCAGGTTGCCCTTGGCTGCTTTCGGCGTTAACTCAAAGTCATCCCCTTGCTGACGCACGTTATACTGGCCCCATTCGCTGGCATCGTTACGTGTGATGAGCATAAAGGGCGTATTGCCCGTGGCTTCTTTCAGCCAGGTCGCTGTCACCTGTTCAACGAACGGGTTATAGAACCACAGCGTCTTGCCATCAGAGATCAGCACGCTTTCATCCGGCGCGGTGGTCTTCCAGTTGAACAGATTTGGCCGCTTCAGCCAGAGCTCCCCCTGACCTTCCTGCACCGCCGTCCCTTCAGCGCCAGTGACTTTCTGGGTGAACGTCGCGTGGAAGCTGTTCACTTTGTTCAGTCGGCTCTGTAAATCGCTCGCCGCATCGGCATAAACCGCGCTGGACGTCATCCCGGCGATCAGCACGCCTGCCACTAAGCCTGTTCTCATTATTTACATCCTTTGCTGTCGATTCAAAAGACCGCCATCGCGGTCTGACTATCGTACTTTGCACATGTCGTACTGCACGACCTACTGCTCGCCGTGCTACCTATAACTATTGCCTGAGAATCACGCGATGCGGTAGACGAATTGTCTGTAAATGGCATCAGTCCATGGGCGGCGGTGCCAACACGTCTCGGTTGCCATTATGCCCCGGCGCGCTAACGATGCCTTGCATTTCCATCTGTTCCACAATACGCGCGGCACGATTGTAGCCGATGCGGAATTGACGTTGCACGCCAGAAATGGAGGCTCGCCGTTTTTCTACAACAAAGGCCACGGCCTGATCGAACAGCGGATCCAAATCTTCATCACCGCCAAATTCCAGATTACCGCCTTCGCCGTCATCGCTGGCACTGGTGATATTGTCGATATACTGCGGACGCCCGCGCGCTTTCCAGTCCAGTACCACGGCATGAACTTCCTGGTCGCGAACGAACGCTCCATGCACACGCACCGGAATGGAGGAGTTTGGTGCCATATACAACATATCCCCCATCCCCAGCAGCGATTCAGCACCGCCCTGATCGAGGATGGTACGTGAATCAATTTTGCTCGACACGGTAAAAGCGATACGCGTTGGAATATTGGCCTTGATGAGGCCGGTGATAACATCCACGGAAGGCCGCTGCGTCGCCAGCACCAGGTGGATACCGGCCGCGCGCGCTTTCTGCGCCAGGCGAGCGATCAGCTCTTCCACCTTTTTGCCAACCGCCATCATCAGATCGGCAAATTCATCCACCATCACCAAGATAAAGGGTAATTTCTCCAGCACGGGCGGTGTGGTATCCATGCTGTCGCCGGGTTTCCAGAACGGGTCAGGGATCGGACGCCCCATCGCTTCCGCCGCTTTCACCCGCTCGTTATAGCCCTCCAGATTGCGCACGCCCAATGCGGACATCAGCTTATAGCGACGGTCCATTTCACCGACGCACCAGCGCAGCGCATTCGCCGCATCTTTCATGTCGGTGACCACTTCGGTCAGCAAATGCGGGATCCCTTCGTAGACCGACAGTTCCAGCATTTTGGGGTCGATCATGATAAAACGCACATCTTGCGGAGTCGCCTTATACAGCATGCTGATGATAATGGTGTTCACGCCGACAGATTTACCCGACCCTGTCGTCCCTGCCACCAGCAAGTGCGGCATACGCGCCAGATCGGCGACCACCGGTTGACCAGCAATATCTTTGCCCAGCACCACCGCCAGCGGTGACGGGTTATCACGGAATGCCTTGCAATCGAGCACTTCGCGCAGATAAACGGTGTGGCGGAGTTTATTCGGCAGTTCCAGACCGACATAAGGTTTACCGGGGATAACTTCCACCACGCGCACCGCTACGACAGACAGCGAGCGCGCCAGGTCACGCGACAGGTTGGAAATACGCGCGGCCTTCACGCCGGGAGCCAAGTCCAGCTCAAAACGGGTGATCACCGGCCCTGCATCGTAACCTACCACGCTGGCGGTAACACGATAATCCGCCAGACGCGCTTCAATCAGACGCGCGGTCTGCTCAAGCTCGAAATGGTCAACCGGCGCTTCACTTTCCGGCGGTGCTGTGAGCAGTTCCAGCGTCGGCAATGGTGTGGTTGGCTTTTGCAGAGGCTGATCGTTACGCACCAAGAACGGATGAATAAGACTATCCATCAATGAGGGCGCGGCATCGCTTTCAGGCTCATCATCATCGGCGAAATCCTCTCTATGTTGAGGCTCCACCACCGGATGTGCGCGCGTTGCCAGGCTATCATCGTCGTCAGTTGCCGCACGCCATGTGGGCGATGGGGGGGCAGAATCCTGCTCCGATTCAACCACATCGGCTGGCGACAAGGTAAACAGCGGCGCTTTAGGCGACTCATCCACCAAATCGTTGAACGGCGAGAAAGAAAAGACAGGCTCATCCGCATCGGCATCCGCAGCGACACCGGCGATAAATGCCGCCGTCACACTGGCTGAGGCCAGCTCTTTTGTGCCTACGGGCTCGACGGCTGGCGTTGCGCTCGGGCTTTCTGGCTGCGCACTGACGTCATAACGCGCCTGTTGCTGCTGAGCAAACGCCTGCGCCAATTGCGCCTTCAACAGCGCCTCTTCATCCTGCTCGCGTTCGGCATAGTCCTCGCCGTAGCGCTGCTCTTGTTGCTCCAGATAAGCCTGACGCAGGGCAGCCTCTTGTGCGGCCTCGTCAACGTCAGCATCTTCGGGTGCAATCGTTTCAGGCTGGGACTGTGCCAAACGTTGCGCTTCTCGCTCTTGCTCTTCTGCCTGACGCTGTGACGGCAATTTGATGCCATAAGACGCCAGTTCACGCCGGGTAGGAATACGCACCGGATTCGGACGCGGCAATTCCGGGCCCATGCCTTGTTTCACCTGAGGATTATCCTCCCCAGCGGCCGTAAAGGCAGGCATAAATGGCACGGCATCGCTAGACACAGGCGTGGTCCCGGCCACTGCGGGTGCACCCAGTTCATGAAGAGAACCCAACGG
The DNA here is from genome assembly GCF_051710365.1 of Symbiopectobacterium sp. NCBI lineage: Bacteria > Pseudomonadati > Pseudomonadota > Gammaproteobacteria > Enterobacterales > Enterobacteriaceae > Symbiopectobacterium > Symbiopectobacterium sp. The sequence continues at coordinate 6,978 of NZ_JBPETA010000040.1, forward strand.
CGGCGTGCGATCGCTCCCGGGCACCGCCGCAGGCGAAAAGGCGGGTAACGCATTATTTTCCTGCACAGCAGCTTGTGGCAACTCAAACGCGTAAACCGGCGGCAGTGAATCCTGTCCGTGGGTATCGTGACTGCCAGCGGTTGCTGGCGTAGCCGGGGTGAATGCCCTGGGCGAAACCGTTGGGTCTGGCGCAGTATCAACCGGAACCGATTCCTGCACCGGTGCAAGATGATCTGTTTCCTCAGCGCCACTTACCGTACTGCTTTGCTCTGTTTCATCAGCGGCGCGCTCACGGGCAGCTGGTGCCAGCAATATGTCATCCGCATCCACGTCTTCGGCTATTGCCTCAGTTGACGCGGTTAACGTATCGGGTTGTTCGCCCTCGCGATCCGCATTGTCGTGCAAATCGTCATCCTCATCGCGGTAGTTATCTTCTGCACGAGAACGGTTGGAGAAGAACGTCAGAAAGCCTAATACCGCGCCGCCGATTTTTTCCGCAATCGTCAACCATGACCAACCGGTAAACAGCGTCAACCCCGCTGCCCAGACGCAGAGCAGAATCAGCGTGGCACCCATGCTGTTGAAACGCGGGACCATTGAACTGCTCAGCAAACTGCCCAGCACGCCGCCAGAGGCAAAATAGTAGAGATCGTCCACATTGAGCGCGGCCAGACCGCAGGACGTGAGGATCAGCGCCAACGTACCAATCAGGCGCAAAGAGAGAGTAAACAGATCGACATCGCTCTGATTATCGCGCTGGCGAAAGGCCACCCAGCACAGCGACAGCATGATCGGTGGAATGGCATAAGCCAGCACGCCAAAGATGAAAAACAGCGTATCGGCCAGCCAAGCGCCGACACCACCGCCCAGATTATGAATGGGCTCATGCCAGGCAGTTTGTGACCAGCTCGGGTCGGACGGACTGAAGCTAAACAGCGCTACGCTCAAATAAACGGCGAATAGCGCAACAACGATTAAAATCGCTTCCAATAAACGACGGCTGCCGCTGAGTTTCTTCAGCGCCACGTCTTTGTCTTCGGTATATTCCTGGCTCAAGCGTCTCTCCAGGGGTCCTGTTCATGTTCATGACAAAACGCCGAGGCGAACTCGGCGCTGTGACTGTATATATTCACAGGAGTGTAGCTGAAATTAGCGGGCTTTGCACCCCTGCGTTTAGCGCGTTCTGATCACCAGACGATTGCTCTGTTTTACTTCTTCTATCACCACGTAGGTACGGGTATCGTTCACACCCGGCAAACGTAGCAAGGTTTCACCCAGCAGCTTACGGTATGCGGACATATCCGGCACGCGTGTTTTCAGCAAATAGTCGAAATCCCCGGAGGCCAGATGACACTCCTGAATTTCTTCCAATTTTTGCACAGCAGTGTTGAACTGCTCAAAAACATCAGGCGCACCGCGGTTCAGCGTGATCTCAACAAACACCAGCAGTGAAGCATCGAGGTAATGCGGGTTCAGCAATGCGATATAGCCATTGATAAAGCCCTGACGCTCCAGGCGGCGCACGCGTTCCAGACACGGTGTAGGAGAAAGCCCTACGCGTTTGGAAAGTTCAACGTTAGAGATTCGGCCGTCTTTTTGTAATTCATTCAGGATATTGCGATCGATGCGATCAAGATCTTTTCCCGGTCGTTTTTTCGTGTCTACCATTCTTATTGTCTCTCTTCACTACATCCTTGCCCTTGCTACACTCCGACCCACATCAATGTATCAGAGCAGCCCTAAAAGAAGACGCGCTGTCTATTTTGTATATCAAGGGTCGCTTTACGTCACTCTCCTTTCACCGCCGCGGCGCACCGCAATGTCATCCCTGCGTGCATAACACCCTGTCTGTCCTGTTATAAACGCACCATCAGCGGGTCGCACGGTAAAAGCTACAACATAAAGAAAAACCGAGCTTTCAACCATTCACATACAAATAGTTTCCTCTTCCTTAGATGTTTTCGCAAAACGGTAGCCGATTGTCAAAGCAAAACAATGAAAATCAGAAGAAACTGCCAAATAAAACCCTACTGCGCGCTCGGTAAGACCATTTTCAATCATTTCACTAATAAATGAAGCTGTCTTATCAGTGAATTGTATGGGTTATCGATACAACCGATTAAACAAATAGGTAACAATTTTGCTGCCTACTTTTTTTAGCCCGGTAATTTCCTTACAATCTGCATTAAGTAGACCGTTGCAAAAAAGAGGAACACATGGGTACCGTCAAGCACCACAAGCTATTGATTTTAGGTTCTGGCCCAGCGGGCTATACCGCTGCGGTGTACGCCGCGCGCGCTAACCTGCATCCGGTGTTGATCACCGGCATGGAAAAAGGCGGGCAGTTGACAACCACGACGGAAGTGGAAAACTGGCCAGGCGACGCGGAAGGACTTACCGGGCCGTTGCTGATGGACCGCATACACGCTCATGCTGAAAAGTTCAACACCGAGATCATTTTCGATCACATCCAGCGCGTTGATTTGCAACAACGCCCGTTTCGTCTGTTTGGCGACAGCGAAGAATATACCTGTGATGCCCTGATCGTGGCGACCGGCGCCTCCGCACGCTACATCGGTCTGCCTTCCGAAGAAGCCTTTAAAGGCAAGGGCGTGTCTGCCTGCGCCACGTGTGACGGATTCTTTTATCGTAACCAACGTGTCGCCGTAGTCGGTGGCGGCAATACCGCGGTGGAAGAAGCACTTTACCTGTCTAACATTGCGCAGCAAGTTCACTTAATCCACCGTCGTGACAGCTTTCGCGCAGAGAAAATCCTGATCGACCGTCTGATGGACAAAGTACAAAACGGCAATATTGTGTTGCACACCGAGCGTACGCTGGACGAAGTGCTGGGCGATGACATGGGCGTGACCGGCGTTCGTATTCGTAACACCCGCACGGATGAAAGTGAAGAACTGGCGCTGGCTGGCGTATTTATCGCCATCGGCCACAGCCCAAACACCGCCATTTTTGACGGTCAACTGGCGCTGGAAAACGGCTATATCAAGGTGCAATCCGGTATCCACGGCAACGCTACACAGACCAGCATCCCTGGTGTGTTTGCCGCAGGCGACGTGATGGATCATATCTACCGTCAGGCCATTACCTCGGCGGGCACTGGTTGCATGGCCGCGCTGGATGCAGAGCGCTATCTGGATGGCCTCGCTACCCGATAATATTCTGCCCTTTTCCCCTTATTCAGATCGTACAACCTGAATAAGGGGATTCTTTTGGCTCCCTTTTGGGAAAATTGATCTCTCCCCGCATTTTCTCCCTCCTTTTGGTTTGCACCTGCACTTTAGCGCGGTAACATGAGGCCACGCTGAATACCTGCCCGCTTTTTGTTATATAACAGTTACATAAAGGTTAGCTTTTTGGGTATTCTCCTCTCTATAGCGCAGCCCGGTACTCTATGAAACAGACTCGACAGCAACAACTTGCACGCTGGCTAAAACAACAGAGCAAACTGGCACAACGCTGGCTCCGCCTCTCTTTATTACTGGGAGTGGTAAGCGGTCTTCTGATCGTGGCACAGGCGTGGGTATTGGCAACATTGTTGCACGCCTTGATTATTGAGCACGTGCCCCGTCAGACACTCGTCAGCGAGTTCATGCTGCTTATTGGCTTGTTTGCCGCACGCTCGCTCACGCACTTACTGCGCGAGCAGGTGGGCTTTCGCTGTGGCGAGGCAGTACGGCAACAAATTCGCCATCAGGTACTGGAAAAATTACAGCGCCTAGGGCCCGCCTGGGTGCAGGGAAAACCAGCCGGCAGTTGGGCGACGCTTATTTTAGAACAAGTCGAAGATATGCAGGATTACTATGCGCGCTATCTGCCACAAATGTATCTTGCGGCCTTGATTCCTCTGCTGATTCTGGCCGCCGTGTTTCCCATCAACTGGGCGGCGGCACTCATCTTGCTGGTTACCGCCCCGCTGATCCCGTTGTTTATGGCGCTGGTCGGCATGGGGGCCGCAGATGCCAACCGCCGCAATTTTCTGGCACTGGCACGACTGAGCGGCCATTTTCTCGATCGGTTGCGCGGCATGGAAACGTTGCGACTGTTTCATCGCGGGGCGGCCGAGGTGGATGAGATTCGTCGGGCATCGGAGGATTTTCGCAGTCGCACCATGGAAGTGTTGCGCATGGCATTTCTTTCCTCCGGCGTACTGGAGTTTTTTGCGTCTATTTCCATCGCGGTCGTCGCGGTGTATTTTGGCTTTTCTTACCTTGGCGAGCTGGATTTCGGCCATTATGGCACCGGCGTCACCCTGTTTGCCGGCTTTCTGGTCTTGATTCTCGCCCCCGAGTTTTTTCAGCCGTTGCGCGATCTGGGCACGTTTTATCATGCGAAAGCGCAGGCCGTCGGCGCCGTGGAATCGCTGGTGAGCTTTCTTACCGCTGAAGCGGAAGAGGTCGGCCTCGGCACACAACCTTTTGACGCGGAGACGATTACCATCCAGGCTGACCAACTGGTGGTGCTATCGCCCACTGGCGCTGCGCTAACCGAGCCTCTGACCTTTACGCTCGAACCGGGACAGCGGGTGGCGCTGGTCGGCGTGAGTGGTGCCGGGAAAAGTTCGTTGCTTAACGTACTGCTCGGTTTTTTGCCCTATCGTGGTTCATTATGTATCAACGGGCAGGAACTGCATGCGCTGGATGCGACTGCATGGCGTAAACACATCAGTTGGTTAGGGCAAAATCCGCATTTACCAGAAGAAACGCTGCGCAGCAATATTCTGTTGGGGAACCCACAGGCCAGCGAGGACACGTTGCAACACGCGGTGGAACGCGCTTACGTGCACGAGTTTTTGCCCCTGTTGCCGCAGGGTCTTGATACCGTCGTGGGTGATGGCGCAGCGCGACTCTCTGTCGGACAGGCACAACGCGTTGCCGTTGCGCGGGCATTGTTAAAGCACTCACAGTTGCTCCTTCTGGATGAACCAACGGCCAGCCTGGATTCCCACAGTGAACAGCGCGTGATGCACGCCTTGGAAAACGCCGCACGCCAGCAAACCACTCTGCTGGTGACGCATCGCCTTGATGACACTCGCCATTACGATAGCGTATGGGTGATGGAAAAAGGACAACTGGTGCAGCAGGGTGACTATGACACGCTACGTCAACAGTCAGGCCCGTTTGCCGATCTTCTGGCACAGCGTCAGGGAGCTTACTAATATGTCGCAGAACACGCCGTTGCAGGTACTGAAACCCTTTCTCCTGCTGTATCGTCATCACATTTGGCGGCTGAGCGTTGGTGTAGTGCTCGCCATTGTCACATTATTGGCAAGTATTGGGCTGCTGACGCTTTCCGGCTGGTTTCTGGCAGGGGCGTCACTGGCAGGCCTTGCCGGATTGATGACCTTCAATTACATGCTGCCTGCGGCGGGCGTGCGCGGTGCGGCGATCCTGCGTACCGCCGGGCGTTATGCCGAGCGTCTGGTGAGCCATGACGCGACCTTCCGCGTGCTGCAACACCTGCGCGTGTTTACCTTTTCGCGCACGCTCCCGCTTTCACCGGGAGGGCTCGCCCGATTTCGTCAGGCCGATCTGCTCAACCGGCTGGTTGCCGATGTTGATACGCTCGATCACCTTTACTTGCGCGTGATATCGCCGTTGGTCAGCGCGCTGGTGGTGATCCTGGTGGTGACTTACGGGCTGAGTTGGCTGGACGTCTCACTGGCATTGACCCTCGGCACCATTATGTTGTTGCTGTTAGCCTTGCTCCCGCCGGTGTTCTATCGTGCGGGCAAACCGATTGGCACCCACCTCACGCTGCTGCGCTCACGTTATCGCACCCAGTTAACCACCTGGCTACAAGGGCAAGCCGAATTGACCCTGTTTGGCGCGCAGACAGCCTTTCGCCGCCAGCTCACCGACATGGAACAGGCCTGGCTGACACAGCAACAGCGTCAGGCGCGCCTGACGGGCATGTCGCAGGCACTGATGCTGCTCTGCACCGGTGTTACCGTTACCGCCATTCTCTGGCTGGCAGCGACGGGGATTGGCGGTGATACGCAACCGGGGGCGTTGATTGCCCTGTTTGTATTCGCCGCACTGGCTGCGTTTGAAGCGTTAGGTCCGGTTACCGGCGCGTTTCAACACATGGGTCAGGTGATCGCATCAGCCACGCGCGTTGACCAGATTCTGCGTCAGCAACCTGCGGTGGTTTTCACGACGACAGCCCCCTCCACAACCTTAACCACAACGGCAACGCTGTCACTACAGCAGGTAAGTTTCACTTATCCCGGCCGACCGCTGCCGGTATTGCAGGACATTACGCTGGATATCGCACCGGGCGAACACATTGCGCTGCTGGGACGTACCGGGTGTGGCAAGTCAACACTAATGCAATTACTGACCCGCGCCTGGGACTGCGATGCAGGGGGCATTACTCTGAACGGTCTACCGCTCGCACAGTGGAGTGAACCAGCACTGCGTGACATGATGAGCGTGGTGCCTCAGCGGATACATATTTTTAGCGCGACGCTGCGCGACAACCTGCTACTGGCCGCACCGCAGGCCAGCGATGCCCAACTGAGCCAACAGTTGGAACAGGTAGGATTAAGTAATTTACTGGAAACGCCAGAGGGCCTTAATGCCTGGATCGGTGAAGGCGGACGCCAACTCTCAGGCGGGGAACAGCGCCGCCTTGGACTGGCGCGCGCCTTACTCCACCCGGCCCCACTGGTGCTGTTGGATGAACCGACCGAAGGGTTGGATGCCTATACCGAGCAGAAAATTCTGCATCTGTTACGGGAAAACACCCGCGGCAAAACGGTTATCATCATTACCCATCGCCTGCACGATCTGGCGTCTCTGGATCGTATTTGCATATTGGATAATGGTCGCCTGGTTGAGCAGGGGTGCCACACCGATCTGCTGGCGGCACGTGGCCGCTATTGGCAGTTCCATCAACACGCCATCCGGCAGGCGTGATGCAGCTATTTCAACTTTCAGCCAATACCACGCTTTTTCCTCCGGTGGAGAAGGCGTTGAGTGATCCCAACGGCTTATTGGCCTTTGGCGGAGACCTTTCGCCAGACCGATTGCTGGCGGCATATCGAAGCGGCATTTTTCCCTGGTACTCTCCCTGCGATCCCATTCTGTGGTGGTCTCCCGATCCACGCGCCATATTGCATCCTGAAGCGCTCCATATCAGCCGTAGCCTGCACAAGTTCATACGCAAGCAGCCTTTTCACGTCACGCTTAACTATGCGTTCAGCGCCGTGATACACGCCTGCGCACACGCGCGTCAGGAAGGTACCTGGATCAGTCCAGAGATGATTGCCGCTTACTGCACGCTGCATGAGCTGGGGCATGCACATTCCATCGAAGTCTGGCACCAGGATGAATTGGTGGGTGGGCTGTACGGCATTGCGCAAGGAAAGTTGTTTTGCGGCGAGTCGATGTTCAGCAGCCGCGATAACGCGTCTAAATGCGCGCTGGTTGCCCTTGTCACGCATTTTGTGCGCTGTGGCGGGCAGTTGCTCGATTGCCAGGTGCTAAACGCTCACACGGCGTCTCTCGGTGCCACCGAAGTCTCACGCGAGAGGTATCTGACGGCACTACGCGCATTGCAGGACGCCCCTCTCGCGGCGTCCAGTTGGCAGCCACAAGAACTGTCACTGGTGCCTATTGGAGAAAGATAAGCGTGCTCATACGCCCTTCTTATCCGAAAGTGGCTGCTGAGATCATCAACGCTCCTTTACATAATGCCGGTTTTTCGGCATTATCGTGCCCGTTAAAAAAGTTAAGGTAGTTAACCCTAGAGGATTCGATGGCCAAAGAAGACAATATTGAAATGCAAGGCACCGTGCTTGATACACTGCCTAACACCATGTTCCGCGTTGAGTTGGAAAACGGACACGTGGTTACCGCTCATATCTCCGGTAAAATGCGTAAAAACTATATCCGCATCCTGACGGGTGACAAAGTCACTGTAGAGCTGACCCCGTACGACCTGAGTAAAGGCCGCATTGTCTTCCGTAGCCGTTAATCGGTTCACCTGTCGCTAGCGCAGCGACACCTGAGGATGTACCCGCCTTATATGCCCTTCCCTATTCAGGTAAGGGCTTTTGCTTTTTGGTACAGATTGCGCGTGGCGGTACTCACCACAACCAAGACAAAAAAAGCAGTGCTTTCGCACTGCTTTTTCTTTTACTGCTCAATGACACACTCAGTGTACAGTCCCTTCCGCTTTCAGCTTTTGCGCACTGCGGAAGCTGTAAGTTAGTGCTTTCGTCGCGCTATCCAGTTCCACCTTCACGGAGCCGCCATTCACCAACGAGCCAAACAGCAGTTCGTTTGCCAACGGCTTTTTGAGGTTTTCCTGTATCACACGCACCATTGGCCGCGCCCCCATCGCCTTGTCATAGCCTTTATCCGCCAGCCAGTTACGCGCATCTTCGCTGACTTCCAACGACACGCCCTTGGCGTCCAACTGCGCTTGCAGTTCCACGACGAACTTATCCACCACCTGCTGAATAATCTGCGTTGACAGATGGTTAAACCAGATGATGCCGTCGAGACGGTTGCGGAATTCCGGCGTGAAGATCTTTTTAATCTCTTCCATCGCATCGCTGCTGTTGTCCTGTTGAATCAGGCCAATCGATTTGCGCTGGGTTTCTTGCACGCCCGCATTGGTGGTCATGACGACAATCACGTTGCGGAAATCCGCCTTGCGACCGTTATTGTCGGTCAGCGTACCGTTATCCATCACCTGCAACAGCAGGTTAAAGACATCCGGATGCGCTTTTTCAATTTCATCGAGCAGCAACACCGAATGCGGATGCTTGATCACCGCGTCAGTCAGCAATCCACCCTGATCGAAACCAACGTAGCCCGGAGGCGCACCGATCAGGCTGCTTACCGTGTGGCGCTCCATGTATTCCGACATATCAAAGCGCAGAAGCTCAATGTCCATCGCTTTCGCCAGTTGCACGGTGACTTCGGTTTTCCCAACCCCGGTCGGCCCGGCAAACAGGAAAGAGCCGACAGGCTTGCGCTCACTGCCCAAACCGGCGCGGCTCATCTTGATGGCCTCACTCAGCGCTTCGATGGCCTTATCCTGACCGAACACCAGCATCTTCAAGCGGTCGCTCAGGTTTTTCAGCACATCGCGATCGCTAGCTGAAACGGTCTTCTCGGGGATGCGGGCGATGCGCGCCACCACCGATTCAATATCTGAAACGTTCACCGTTTTTTTGCGTTTGCTGGCTGGCAGCAAACGACTGCGCGCGCCAGCTTCATCGATCACATCGATAGCTTTATCCGGCAGGTGGCGATCGTTGATGTATTTGACCGACAGTTCAACAGCGGCGCGCACGGCTTTGGCCGTGTAACGCACGTCATGGTGAGCTTCATATTTCGGCTTGAGCCCATTAATGATTTGTACGGTCTCTTCGACGCTTGGCTCAGTAATATCGATTTTTTGGAAACGACGCGCCAAAGCACGGTCTTTTTCAAAGATAGTGCTGAATTCCTGGTACGTGGTAGAACCGATAACCCGAATCTTGCCGCTGGAGAGCAGCGGTTTAATCAAATTAGCCGCATCTACCTGTCCACCCGAAGCCGCGCCCGCACCGATGATGGTGTGGATTTCATCAATAAACAGGATACTGCTTTGATCCTGTTCCAACTGTTTGAGCAGCGCTTTGAAACGTTTTTCAAAATCGCCACGATACTTGGTACCCGCCAGCAGCGAACCGATATCAAGAGAATAGAGCGTGCAACCGGCCATCACTTCTGGCACATCGCCTTGAACGATGCGCCAGGCCAGACCTTCCGCAATGGCCGTTTTCCCTACGCCAGATTCGCCAACCAGCAGCGGATTGTTTTTACGCCGACGGCACAGCACCTGAATGGTGCGCTCCAGCTCTTTCTCACGCCCAATCAGGGGATCGATACCGCCAACGCGAGCCAATTGATTGAGGTTAGTGGTGAAGTTTTCCATGCGATCCTCCCCACCTACCGGCTCTTCGTTGACAGGATTTTCCGAGCTTGGTGCCTGACCAGGCTCTTCTTTGCGCGTGCCGTGGGAAATGAAGTTCACCACATCAAGCCGACTCACATCATGCTTACGCAGCAGGTAAGCCGCCTGCGATTCCTGCTCGCTGAAGATAGCCACCAGCACGTTGGCACCAGAGACTTCACTGCGGCCAGAAGACTGAACGTGGAACACGGCACGTTGCAATACGCGCTGAAAACTCAGCGTCGGTTGCGTTTCACGTTCTTCATTATTTTGCGGTAACGTCGGGGTGGTCTGTTCGATGAACGTTTCCAGCTCCTGGCGCAGAGCAGCCAAATCCACCGAGCATGCTTCCAACGCTTCGCGCGCTGCCGGGTTGCTGAGCAACGCCAGTAGCAAATGCTCCACGGTCATAAACTCGTGGCGGCGCTCACGCGTTCTGGCGAAAGCCATGTTGAGACTGAGTTCCAGTTCTTGATTAAGCATAGGCGCCTCCCCACAATAAATTACCTGATATCATGCCCTTTCCAGCGTACAGAGCAACGGGTGCTCATTTTCCCTTGCATAGCGATTCACTTGCACCGTCTTGGTTTCAGCCACATCGGCACTGAAAACACCACAGACAGCCTTCCCTTCATAGTGAACCGTCAGCATAAGTTGCGTTGCGCGTTCAATATCATAAGAAAAGAACTTTTGCAGAACGTCAATAACAAATTCCATCGGGGTGTAATCATCATTGTTTAAAATCACGTTATACATCGATGGCGGTTGCAGTTTTTGCTGCTGTTTTTCCAGCAGAACGCTGTCAGAATGCGTCCAGGGACGGCTCTCCATACGTATCTCCGACGTTGCATCAACGTGGGTAGCCTGCCCCCACCTATTTTCAATCCCCACACTGCGGTTACTCATTATTCATCCATCTTCATTAATGCGACACCAGGCTGAGTGTCCCACATCAGCCATTTACTCTTTATTTTATCACCTGCACGCGCGCTGTGTTGCCAAGAAGCAAGAAATCGTCCGGTGATGTCATCGGTAACAGCACACGTATTAAAGCAACAACCCTGCATGAAAATCACCAATTGCGTTACCTACATCAAACTTTGACAAACTGCTCTGTGCTGCCCCGGTGGGATGGCTTGACGCTCTTTTCGATTTCACTAGAGTGTACAGGTGAATTGACGGGGTTTTAATCAATTCGCATTCATATCGACCAAATAACCTAACCTCTCGTTTCGATAACACTCTTGCGAAGGACGTAAATGCATGGAGACAGGTACTGTTAAATGGTTCAATAATGCCAAAGGCTTTGGATTTATCTGTCCCGAGGGTGGAGGCGAGGATATCTTTGCCCACTACTCGACGATTCAAATGGACGGTTATCGCACGCTGAAGGCAGGCCAGGCGGTCAGATTTGATGTTCATAAAGGTCCTAAAGGAAATTACGCCAGTTTGATCGTCCCGCTGGTCGCCGAGGCCGTAGCCTAGCGATGGTTTGAAACAGGTTCGCCATTATCCACAGAAGAAAATGCTGGTTTTACAACCGGCATTTTTATTTTGGATCCTCTGAGCGCGAATCGGCTCAATCGGCTCGGCCACGCGCCAACCAGAGCACGCATGAAAAAAGCGTGCGAATCAACACAGGAATGGCGTCATTACCGCGTTCAGCCGCAGCCATTGCCACCTCGATAGCCAGATCCGGTTTTGAGGCACGGTGAATCGCTTTCACAATCACTTTCGCGGCCGAGAGCGGCACATTTTCCGGCAGTTGTGCAACGCGGTGGAAAACGTCCTTATAGCCATTGCGATACATAAAATGTTCCATATCAGGGGCAGAAAGCATCGTGATGTGGTCACGATCGGTTTCCCCCTGTTGGGTAAGCAGGCTGCGCGCCGTAGCAGCATACTTTTTACCTGCGTCATCACCGTCCACCAACACATGCCACTCAATGCCCATGCGGTGCGCAAATTTCAGCAGCGGCCGCAGCCCTGATTGCGCGAATTCAATGACGCGAACCCCTTCTGCCTCAAAGTGATGCCCACATTGACGGCCGAGTTCGCTAAGCATCCACACTTCCTTTTCACCTTCCACCACGCAAACAGCGATGAGGGGCGATTGGCGATTAAAGCGGATATGGAAGGCAATACGGCGGCTATCTTCAGGACTCATCCCTTGCTTCCCAATGCGGTAAGTCGCCACCCGCGAGGATTCCCGCACCAGGCGGCATACCTGCTCCACCGGCACCAGCGACAGCAGATCGCCGGAATTGGTGGTTGTGACTTTTTGCAAGGGCAAGTGCATCAGCAACTCCCAGGCAACCGACAGCATGATCGGGTGTAATCGTGTTTCAGGATCTTCTACCAGCAACAGCGGACGCGACTCCGTATCCAGCGATACCGCGCCTTTCGCCTGCAACAGCGTAGAAAACAGTTCGAGCAGGATGATTCGACGGCTGCGGCTATTGGGATCGCTCAGCATTCGGTTGATATTATCCAGAGAGCGCCAGGATTTTCCGTTGTGTGCACGCGCATGGCGGGGATGGCGCGGCGTAAAGCCTTCATCTCCCTGCTCGGAAAAGTAATGCTCCAGCAGTTGCCGCATCGCCACAATCCCTTGACGCAGATCCTGATCGGTCAGTCGCTGCGGATTGCGAGTCAGTTCCTGCATCAGCTGATTGAGGTGCTGGGTCAGGTCGTCGCTGTTACTCTCCCGCACCGGCAACGGCACCACGTCAACTCGTTTGCGTCGGGTAAAACGCGCATCACGCAGCCGCAAAACCGGGTGCAAACGAATGAGTTCACGCGCCAGCGCGTCAATGTTTTCCAGCGCCAGCGGCTGCCCGTCCGCGTCAAGGAAACTGCGCCAGGTGCACACCGCGCCGCTGTCATCCACTTCACCCTCCAGACGGTAGAAAATGCGCTGTAATCTACCCTCGCCCCTAACCCAAACCGGTGCCAGCCCACGGTAACGCGGCCCAAGGTGATGCCCGACGCCGCTTTCACAAAAGGTGAAAATAACCTGCAAGTGGTGTTCCCGGCTCGCTTCATCGCCGGGCGTAAAATGGAAATCCTGCAAAGAGAAATGGTACAACGGCAACGCTGGCGACAGCAGCAGGGACAGGGCATCCAACAGACTCGACTTGCCCCAGGCATTTTCCCCGATCAAGACCGTATTGTGCTCCAGTACCAGTGACAAACGATTGATGCCGCGGAACCCAACAATCTCCACGCTTTCAAGGTACATGCACACCTCCTGATGTTCGGGCTGCACAACTGCACAGCGCTGTTTTCATTGTATACCCTAACCAGCGTGCTTTACCCCGACAGCTGTGTCATCCAGCAGATGCCTTTTCTGTGATCCCTTACGGGTTCGAACTTGCGTCACCAGAAGTGTTTATCTTCATTGCATTACAGTAGGCCAGCACGTCATTCCCTGAGCGGAGCAGCGTGACATAGGATCGAATGGTTTTATCAACCGCCTGCCTGTCAAGGTTGGCAGGCGGGTACGCGCGCCAGAATTGGTGTAATTTGACCATCATTGCGGTCAGATAAATGCGTTGCGGAATCGCAAGCTCATCATAGAGTTGATGCGCACAGGCATAAAAATCATTGAGCTGAGATAATTTGCAAATATTACTTGCCTGAAAAATCACTTCTGCTTGCGCATCAAACGTGCGCAGCTCAATGCTGATATTATATTGGTATCGGTAGCACAGCGCCGGGCTCGATGACGGTTTATGGCGCATGGCCATCGTCGTCAGCTTTTTACAAAATGCCTCCACGATCTCCATGATGCCATCATTTAACGTCAAATAATCTATCGGGTATTGGCACTGAACCAAGATGGCCCTGTCGCGCTTATAGTCTGGTCGCACGCGTATGTTGAGTAACGTTGTGATTTCACTCTCGGTCAATCTGCGACAACGGGCTTCAAGATGTTTAGCCTCTGCACAAGTTTTGTAGAATGCGCCTTGTGCACCATAGTGCGGTTTTTCCGCTAACGCGTTGTGCATACTATTTATCGATATCAGGGCATTGCAAATAGTCCGATTGGTAACTCTGAAATTGTCATAGTCATTGGTTGGAAGGTAGGTTGCAATTTTTTGGATCATTTCAACCGGTAAGCTGTCTATATTGGCGATTTGGCGGGTCAATGCCGGGAATGTCGATAAACACGGCGATGCTGACACAGCAAGATCTTTATACCGCTTGCAAACGCGGTTCCCCTCGGCGCTAACATCTAGCATAGGCAACAGAACTCCTGTACCACAATTATTCAGAGGCAGGTACTCTACGTGAAAGTTGTGACAGCCCCTTTCATAAAGTAGGCGCGACGCTCTGCGGGTATGGTCTCCCCTGCGCAAACAGACTGAATTGAGAAGTATTTTCATCCGCCAAGGTGAAAATTGCGCTACATCAAATTTACCTAAAGTTGCATGTAAAAAGCCTTTTTTACTGAAGGGGAAGTCACTATGCTTAAAAACAAGCATTATAAATGCAACTTTAAAAAAGGATAACGTTATATTTTGTGTGCAATGTGAGCAAACTATCCGTACCCCGGCTGGAAACGGTTGCGCCTATGCGCAAGGCATGTGCGGTAAAACCGCTGAAACCTCCGATTTGCAAGACCTGCTGGTCGCCGTATTGCAGGGGTTATCGGCCTGGGCACTAAAAGCCCGTTCGCTGGAGATCATCGACCATACGGTCGATAACTTCGTCCCTCGCGCCTTCTTCGCCACTCTGACCAACGTCAACTTCGATTCGCAGAGAATTATCGGTTACGCACAAGACGCAATCCAACTGCGTCACGGACTGAAAACACGCTGCCGCCTGCTTGAGGCAGATGCCAGCGTTGATCACCCGCTGTCTGAACTGCAACTGGCGGGCAACGATATTCCAACGCTGTTAGAGCAGGCGAGCCAATTTGCACTGGATCATGATAAAGCCACGATCGGTGCCGACCTGCACGGTTTGCGTATGCTGTGCCTGTACGGTCTGAAAGGGGCCGCCGCCTACATGGAGCATGCCCACGTGCTCGGCCAATACGATGACACTATCTATGCCGAGTTCCACGCCTTGATGGCCTGGCTCGGCACACAGCCAAGCGACATGGATACGCTGCTGAATAACGCCATGGCGATTGGCAAAATGAACTTTAACGTGATGGCGATCCTCGATAAAGGTGAAACCGACGCCTACGGCCATCCCCATCCGACCCAGGTCAACGTGCGCCCGGTGGCTGGCAAGGCCATTCTGATTTCCGGTCACGATTTGAAAGACCTGCGGATGCTGTTGGAACAGACCGAAGGCACTGGCGTCAACATTTACACCCACGGTGAAATGTTACCTGCGCACTGCTATCCCGAGTTGAAGAAATTCTCACATCTGGTGGGTAACTACGGCAGCGGCTGGCAGAACCAGCAGGTTGAATTTGCCAAGTTCCCAGGCCCTATCGTGATGACATCCAACTGTATCATCGACCCGAATGTCGGAAACTACGGCGATCGTATCTGGACGCGCAGCATTGTGGGTTGGCCGGGCGCAAACCATCTGTAAGGCTATGATTTCAGATATATTATTGCTCAGGCACAAGACCTGGCCGGTTTCCCGTACAGTGAAATCGAGCACAACATCACCGTCGGTTTCGGACGTGAGACTCTGCTCAGCGCGGCAGATACCGTGATCGACTTGGTGGCTAAAGGTAAGTTGCGTCATGTGTTCCTGGTGGGGGGATGTGACGGTAGCCGCAGTGAACGCAGCTACTTCACCGATTTCACCCGTAGTGTTCCTGATGATTGCCTGATCATGACGCTGGCATGCGGCAAATATCGCTTTAACAAGCTGGATTTTGGCACGCTGGAAGGGTTACCGCGTCTGCTCGATGTCGGTCAGTGTAACGATGCCTACTCAGCCATCATTCTGGCCGTGAAACTGGCAGAAAAACTGGGCTGCGGCGTGAACGACCTGCCATTGAGCCTGATACTCTCCTGGTTTGAGCAAAAAGCCATCGTCATTCTGCTCACGCTGCTGTCGCTGGGCGTCAAAAACATCAGAACCGGCCCTACCGCCCCCCGGCTTCCTGACGGTTAACATGGTGGCCGTGATGAACGAAAAATGCGGTATG